>JBGPMV010000065.1:0-8453 GCA_041487155.1 Rhabdochlamydiaceae bacterium | reverse complement strand
CAGTCGATCGCTCGGTGTTATCCAGCAGCAGTTTTTTATCCAAATAAATCGCTTCGTTGACGGTGCAAGATCCCGTTTTTGTAATGATGAGATCTGAAATAGCCATCAGTTCAATCAAATTAGGAACATATCCTCGAACGTGCACAACTAGTCCCGACGGTAAAATAAAGGCGTTGTGATCAAGGGATCGTGCGCCCTGGGCATAAAGCAGCTGGCACATTTTTTCTGCCATCTTAATATTGCTGCCTGTGCAGACATTGAGCTCGAGGTGGAGTCCATGCAGCCTTGGGTCTAGATTCAAGATCGATTTGACGTGGTTATAAAGAAGGTTGCCGCCGACGGCTCCCATGACAAGAGTGATGGTTTTATGGGATTCAAAAAGGTTGAATGCAGAGCGGATTTTCTGTTTTTCTTGAGAAGAGTATTTGTGCGAGCAGGCCGGTTTTACAGGAAAGCCTGTAATATGCACCTGTTCTTCTAGAAACTGCTTATTTTGAAGGGTCGTTTCTCGGATCAGAGGGTCATCGTAAGAAAGGGCGATTTTGCAGTTTAGAGGGGTTGCCCCGTCCGGAAATCCACTTAAAAATGTCGATCCATCGAGATCTGTCGGGATGATCAGAAACGGGATATCGAACCCATGGGCCGAACAGGCTGCCCCGTGGTTGATCCAGGGTGTCGGAGAGATGATGAGATCGGGGAGTTGGGGGAGCTCGGATAGGTATTTATCAAATAGACGCTTTACACGGTGGCCGCTCATCGCTTTTTTTCCTGAATCGATCAGCAGCTGGAGCAGCCTTTTTTGATGGTTTTTGAGCAATACGTTGTATAAATCTTCTCCGGTATAATGCCCTTTTGTCAAGATATTGAGAAAATCGAGGGGTCTAAGGATGCCTTCAAAGACGTAGTTGATTTCGACATCGTATGAGCTGCCCAAAATCTGCCCCAGCGCGTCGCCTGCAGATTTATGGCCGCCGCCGCCCCTGCTGACCAGCACCAGGACCTTCTTTTTGCGAGAGTAAGAGAAAGGTTGAATTGCCATCCGTATCTGTCTTAATCTATCCTTTCCCTTGCTATATTATATTTTTGAATTATTGGATAGTCATGGAGTCGTTTTTTTTCTTATATTTCCAAGCAAAAACTCTAAATACCTTATAATAAATGAGATAGATTGTTAATTTATTATATAAATTTATTGTTATTATTTATAATTTAAATTATAATTATATCTAATTATTGATAATAAATTAATAACAGTAATAAGGATTGATAATGAAAATTTTTGAATCTCTTCAGAGATTATTTGCCCCTCCTAAGGCACAAGAGCTTAAGGATGAGGACTTTGTAATTGTGTATGAGCAACAACCCATCCTAGATAAAGTTAAGGAGCTTTTCCAAAATAAAATCGTGGAAGTAGTTGTCTACACCTCTCAAGAGCTATCTTCATGCGGTCAAACCAATTCATCCGGAAAGATTAAGCCTTTTACCAACTTTGACAGCGAGTCGCCTCATACCTATCAATCCAATCTTATGAAAGGGGAAGGGGACGGGACCTATCATATTAGGCTTGCAAGCGCTGTAATTCAGGCAGGGCTAGGACAAGAGCCTGGACAAGATCCCTTCCAATCTCTTCAAACACAATTAAAGCCTGGGCATCCGAAACGAAATCGAGCCCTTCAAGTGGCAGCCATTTTGAAACAAATAGGAGATGAGCTATCACCTCTACCGAATGACCCATCCATTAACATGATCCTTTCAGCGGTAGGCGGGATAGCGAATTTTGATCCCCTCCAGAAAGGAACCATTCGTTTTAGCGATCTTCAGGTCGATGTGGCAGATGAAGTTGAAATTCAAGACCTCCAAGGGGGCGTCATTGCAAGTTTAAAAGGAGAAAGGACGATTGTGGTTCATTCTCCGGATCAGGAAGGAGCCGTGACATGTGTCATTGAGCGCACCTATCATCCAGAAAATTTAATAATTAATAAAGGAGAGTCTATATGACATCAATCATTGATCAATTCGTTACCTATATTTATGGGACGACAGCTACAGAGCCGCAGGTCCAAGATCTAGCGGAGACAGTAAGCGAGGTTTGCGCGGAAGAAGAGGTACAGATTAAGACGCTGGCAGAGTCGGTGAGCGAAATTAGCGGCACCGTTTTTGCGCGTGAGGTGAGTGAAAAGGTTTATTCTTATGATGAACTGAAAAAATGCGGTAAGGAACTGCCATTTGCAAAATATAGTCCTCAAGCTCCTTATTCTAGACGATCTGACATTGTCCCATCCATTTATAACGCCTCTCTCAACTATCATGCAGATCTGGCAGAACGTGTTATTATTCAGTATCTAGGGAAGGGTGGTAAAACTCCTATGTCTCTTCTTCGTGAGCAATTAGGCAATGAAAACCCGCAAGCGCTTAAGGTCGCTGCAATGCTTTCCCAGCTGGGCGATGATTCGTTTTCGTTTCCTGACAAGGTGGAAGAATTTAGACCTCTAGAAGGTCAAATTAATGTGATTTCCGGCCAATACGGAACAATAGGGCTAGGAGAGCGATTGAACATCAGAGGGGATGTTGTTGCTGTGTTATCTTCAGAAAATGAGATTATGCGAGGTTATGTGGTGGATCGATCCGTCACGTTTACCCCCAATAAAGACAATTCTGTGACTTGCAAAATCGAAACAACCTATCAGTAAGTTTCGGCTTCGTGAGGAATAATCTTCACTTTTTCAATAGAGCGCTCATCGGAGCTTAAGATTTCAAGGTCGAAATCGTCATGGTGCAGCCGCCAGCCTCGCGAGGGGATGGCGCCTGCGCGGTGGTAGATATAGCCCCCTAGGGTATCGTATTCAGGGCTGGCAGGGATCCGGATAGAGAGCTCTTTTTCAATGTCTAAAATCGTCATGCGTGCATCGACAATCCAGCCGCCGGACGGCAGGGTCGAGAAGAGGACTTCTTGATCGGTATCGTCTTCATCGGCAATTTCCCCGACAAGTTCTTCTAAAATATCTTCAATCGTAATAATCCCTTCTGTACCGCCATATTCATCGACGACAATAGCTAGGTGGATTTGCTTGCTCCGAAACTCCTGCAGGAGGATCGATATTTTTTTCGTCTCCGGCGTATAGAGGACGGGCTTAATGAGGCTTTTGATGGTCTGGGCGGCCGGGTGGCTGGCGCTGGCCGAAAGGACGTCTTTATAGAGAAGAACCCCGACGATATGGTCGATATTGTCTTGGTAGACGGGGAGTCTGCTGTACCGCTCTTTGAGGAAGATTTGGGCGGCTTCTAGAAGCGAGCTCTCTTCGGGAACCGCGATGACGTCGATGCGGGGGACCATGACTTCGCGGACATTTCTTTCTTTAAAATTTGCCACCGATAAGATCAATTTGCGCTCCTGGGGGTCGAGGCGGGTGGAGAGCTCTGATTCATAGAGAACTTCTAAGATCTTATCGCGGATGGAATCAACGGTCCCGGCAGTTTGCGCTCTTCCGGGAAAAAACGAGGAGAGCATGTGAAAAATAAGCGCTGTCAGCGGAGCAAAGATAGTGAGAAAAACCGATGAAAAGGGTGAGAGCAGTTTAAAGGCGGCAATCGGCGCGGCAGTGCCAAAAAATTTAAAGATTAAATCGGCAATGAGCGAAAGGACAATGATGATGGCGCCGATTGCCAGCACCCAAATGGAATCGAGGGCATATCCATGGGTTTCTAAGATTTTGAGAGCTGCGTTAAAAGGCGGCTGGGTGAGGAGAAGAAATAGGGTGACGACTCCGTAGCAGAGGTGGAGGACGTGCTTACCGAAGCTAAGGGTGAGAAAAAGGCCTTCCCATTTTCGTTTGCCAAACAGCGGTTTTAAGAGATGTTGAAAGAAAAAGAGTTTGGGAAGTTTTTTAAACTCTTCTTTTGCGCGAAGCCTGCCCATTTGATGAAGGGCGCTATTTGTGCCGGCTAAGATGGCTCCGCCGACCAAAAAGAAAAAGGCAAGAATTATGCTTGCAAAAGACATCCAGATTTCCTTGCTAAGGCCAAAAGCCGAAGCTCTTCTTTACGCATCACGGCCTGTTTCTTCTTATCGATATCGTCATAGCCGATTAGATGCAAGAGGCAATGAATCAGATAGTGGGAGGTCTCTTCATGAGGTTTTTGAGGCTGGCGCTCGAGGGCGACTTGGGGGCAGATCACGCACTCGCCTAAAAAGTGGTTATCGATGGGGAACGTCATGCAGTCGGTAGGAGAGGGATCGTCAAAAAAATCGGCGTGGATTTGAGCTATTTTTCGGATGCCCACAAAGGTAATAGAAATCATTTGACAGTCGATCTGTTTTTGTTGGATGATAAAACGGACTAGCCTCCTAACGGAGGCTGTCTGAATAGGGAGGGCTCTTTGACGGTTATAGACCGTGATTAGAGGGAAGGGGTTTTGGGAAGCCCTGTCACTTTTTTGTTTTCGCCGTCTTTCCATTTACCGAGTTCGCGTAGAACATCAACTCTTTCATAACGTTTTAGAACGTTTCTTTTTTTAGCAGATTTACTGGCTCTTCCATAGCTTCGATGACGTGTCATACTATCCTATCTTTTTGGGGATGAAGAGTTTTTGTGAAAGGGTTGCGTCTAAGACTACGCCTTCTATCGGTTTGTAACCGTGAGGAAGCGCGTCTTTTTTAGGTCCTGTTTTCACTGCCGGAGGACGGGGACGGTGAGGGCACTTTGCGCGCCGCTCGGCTTGTTTACTGATGCGTACCATATGAAATCTCCAATCGTAAAGGATGAGATTTTAATGGAAAGGGAGGAATGATTCAAGCTGTTTTAATTAAACCTTGCAACTTGTAAAAAATTGCTTAGACGGTCCCTGGAAATCTTGATCATTTTAACCGTGCTTAGATGAAAGGTCTCTGTTGCAGGCTTATACTCAACTCCTTTAAGAGCTATTGATGGCAAGATCCCTTTTTTAACTGTTAAAGCGTGATCTGTATTGGAAAACTCTAATTTATGCTGGTCGTTGTAAAATTTTCCTTTTAAAACTTTAGGAATTTTGAAAATAGCGCCTTCATAAGATTTAGTCGGTCCTTTTGTTAGCGTTGTCTTAGTAGCTTCACTGAATGTAACGGTAAATTCGGTATCATTGATGGTAAATGATGTGACTTTCTCCATGGGGAATAACTTGCAAAGATCTTCGGTAAAGCCTTCTATCTCATGAAAACACGCGTTAATAACGGCTTTAAATTGCCTGGCTTCTTGATTTGTACTAATTGACATAATTATTCCTTTTTAATTTATTAAATTATAACTATATTGTAACAAATTCTTTAAATCAAGTAAATAACTATATATGTTGTTGATTATAAACAACTTAATAGATATTTATTGACGAATAAAAAAATATCTATCAAATAAGGGGGAAAGGAGCCAGTTATGATGGTGGGATTGTTTTTTCTTTTTTTTGTGGCAGAAATGTTGATTTTTCTTAAAAAAAGGCCCTATGCGCTGGCGCTGGCTTTGCTCACAATTTTTCTTTGTTTTGGGATGCTCATCCACCATGCAACAGATACATTGCAGGTGCGTCTATGACTAGAATTTCAGTGGTTAGAAGGCTCAATGCTTTAATGGCTCTTATATTGATGACGGTGCTTGCCTCGGCCTATTATCAACAATTTTCTAGACATGAGCAGCCGTGCCCTTTATGCATGCTGCAAAGGCTGGGCATGATTGGGGTTGCAGTAGGGGTTCTGATGAATCTACGTTTTGGAGTCCGTGTGCAGCATTACGGGGTGTCGCTTTTCAGCGCTTTCTTTGGCGGTTTTGTGTCGGCCAGGCAAATGCTTCTCCATATCTGCCCCGGTTTTCCGGTTTTTGGAACCCCTGTCTTAGGGCTTAGTCTTTATACCTGGTCTTTTATCGTCTTTTTATGCTGTCTGATAGCGATTATCGGGTTTCTGTTTTTCTATTCACCGGAGGATAAGCTGCTGCGCCCTATGAATTCTTTTGAGATATTTGTATTTGGGGTGGTTGTTCTACTCACGGTCATGAACGTTGTTACGACATTTAGCCAATGCGGTGTCGGCTTTTGCCAAGACGTTCCTTGGCCTCAACCTTGAACGATGATTTGAAGCTCCAGCGCGCGATAGGCGGCATAACGGTGCTCTGCTGCTTTGAGCTTTTCCGGCGAGGTGTGATCTTCTAGCTCATAGAGTGTTTTGATGGTGTCCTGCACAAGCGGAGTTGAGGTCAGGTTGAAGACGGTCGTATACGCCGGGTCAAACGTATGCCTGATTTGGATCAGTTTAGAGGGATGCGGAAGAAAGCTTTCAATGGGCGATTGCCAAAACAGTTTATCTAAAAACTCCCACGAAGCGTCGTCTTGTACGTAGAAGAGAATCGGCTGGTTTTTCTGAAAATGGGAATCTGCGATTTCAGTGAGTTTTGCAAGTTTGGCGCTCGTTGTTTTGACGGGGAAAAAGACGACTTTCATGACGTCTCAGGAGGGTGGATGATGCCGCAGGAGACTAAAAACCTGAAAGTATCTTCGACTGAGACGTTCGTGTTTTTTAAAAGAGAGCGAGGGGAAAACAGAACGTAGCCGGAGATGGGATGGGGAGCTGTTGGAACAAAGACCGTGACGTCGATAGAGGGAACGATTTTTTTGAGTTCTGGAGGCACATCTCCGGTGATGAATCCCATGGTGTACATCTCTTTGTAAGGAAACGGAATCATCACGGACTCTTTAAATGTTTTCTCATCGGATGAGAGCATCGCTTTTGTAATATCTTTGGTGAGCCGGTACAAGGTTCCTGCGATGGGGATTTTAAAGATCAGATTATTGGCGCCTTTCATGATTGAATTGAAAAAGAATTTACGCCCGAGATACCCCAGTACGACGATGAAGAAAAACGTGAGGATCAGTGCGACCAGGCGGCTTAAGAGCTTAACGAGTGTCTCATGTTTTACGATCACGATCCCTTGGCTTTTTTCATACCACTGAAGAAGGTGTTCTAAGAGGTGGTAGAGGGGATTTGTGAACAGATCAAAAAGATACGAGAGCACCCAAATAGAGAGGGCAAACGGAAGTAAAATGACAAGGCCTGTCGAGAATGATTTTTTCATTTTGCACCTCCGAACTGAGGAGTCAGGACTCCGACTGAAAGAACATACTTAATGGCAGCTTCGGGCTTCATATCTAGATAAATGAGATCTTTTTGCTGAACCATCAGAAGAAAGCCCGAGGTGGGGTTCGGAGTGGTGGGAACTAAAACAGAAATCAGTTTTTCTCCTGACAGCTCGTTGCACTTTTCCGGCGCCTCTCGAGAGACCAGGCCAAGCGCGAACATCTCTTGATGCGGAAAAGGAACCATGACAACTTGCTTAAAGGACGTTTTATCTGTTTTGAAGAATGTTTTTGTGATTTCTTGTGAAGCTTTGTAAATCGTGTTGATGACCGGGATTTTTTTCAAAATCATGTCTGTGAGGTTGACCAGCGAGTTAACGATAAACCAGCGTGTGAGCATCCCTAAGATAACGGTGATAATGAAGAGGAGAACAAGGACGAGAAGCTTACTAATATAACGCACAACTTGCTCGGACGATAAGAACAGAAACCCCGTAGGCCTGATCTGGTATTTCATCAGAAAAGAGGAAACGAGGTCAACAAACGGGTCTGTAAACAAGTTGATCAAAAACCCCAACAGAGCAAATGTCACTGCAATCGGAAGCAGGATGACAAGCCCAGTAATGAGATTTTTTTTAAGCGATTGCAGCATGTCCCTTTTATAGCAGATTTGGTATTATTATCCTCATGTTTAAAGCACGGCTATCTGCCTTGATAGGAAATGTTTTTAATCATTATGAAACCTCTCTCTTTGGGTGGCTAACGCCGTTTATAGCTCCCATCTTGTTTCCGGAAAAATCGGGAGCCGATGCTCTTTTACTCACTTTTGCATTTTTGCCGCTCTCTTACTTGATGAAGCCTCTTGGTGCTGTCTTTTGGGGAGGTCTTGGAGATCGGTATGGACGAAAGCCTGTTTTAATCAGCTGTATTCTTGGCATGGCGCTTGCAACCTTCATGATTGGATGCCTTCCGCTCAATGCAGGAGCGTGGAAGTTTTTAGCGGTTTGCCGCCTGGCTCAAGGTTTTTTTGCTGCAGGAGAAGAAAAAGGAGCGGCCCTTTTTTTACTTGAAAATACACCCGAGCATAAAAGAAGCAGGATGAGTGCTTTTTATGACGCCTCTGGAATTGTGGGAATCTTTTTAGCCTCCTTGCTGGCTTCTTTTTTTGGTGAGACGTCCTGGAGGGTTCTTTTTTGGGCGGCAGCGCTCGGTGGGATCTTGGCTGCTGTTTTAAGAAAGCATACGCACGAGTCTCCCGAGTTTAAATCTTCCAAAGGATCGTGGAAGATTTTGTGGCACGAAAGAGCTCTCATTGCAAAGATTGCGATTGTTTCAGGATTTTCGTACGCCAACTATTT
>JBGPMV010000064.1:0-8459 GCA_041487155.1 Rhabdochlamydiaceae bacterium | reverse complement strand
GTGGACATTGTATAAACAAGATTGACGATGAGCAACCTTTGCAATATTTGCTGGTGGATGCAAACAATGTCATTATCGCGCTCTTTGGCCCATCAATTGAGGTCTTTGACAATATCGGTAGTTATACGGAACAAATTGGTTATTACATTCGCTTGTTTAAAGAAGACGGCAAGGAAATAGAAAAAATATCGATACCTAGGGACCATTTTCCAGTGATTGGCCCTATGACTGTTACTGCAGATGGCCATATAGCTTGTTTTTCAAAGGGGTTCTTGCGGCTTTATAGCCCTCAAGTTGTAGAGACATCTCTTCAATGAGGGTTGACTAGAGGTGCCCTACCTGGAATAATGCCCCTATGATGCAGAATTGGTTGAAAAAAGCATGCGCTGAAGCGGTTCATCTCTTAGTAAGGGCGCTTTTGAGCATTCGGTATCGGGTCAGAGTTCGAGGGATTGAAAATATCAATCCTAAAACGCTGAGTAAAAAGGGTGGGATTCTTTTTCTTCCCAACCATCCGGCCGAGATCGATCCTGTCTTGCTAACCATGGTTCTCTGGGGAAGGTACCAAGCCCATCCTCTGGTGGTTGAACAGTTCTACTATTTAAAGGGGGCTCACTTTTTACAAACCCTCGTCGGCGCTATCCCCATCCCGGATCTTGCCGGCATGGTCAATCGGTGGAAGCAGAAAAAAGTTGAAAAATGTTTTCAGCTGATTGCTGGAGGATTAAAAAACGGTAGTAATTATTTGATTTACCCGGCAGGCAGGCTCAAACAAACGGGAGAGGAGTCAGTCGGCGGCGCCTCATTTGCCTATAATCTGGTTCAAGAGTGTCCGGAAGCCAATATTGTATTAATCCGCACAACGGGTCTGTGGGGCAGCAGGTTTTCTAGAGCGCTTACGGACGCAACGCCCGATTTTGGCAAGATGGCGTGGGAAGGGGTCAAGATCGTCCTTAAAAACCTCATTTTTTTAACGCCGCGCCGCGAGATAACCATTGAGTTCGAGCCGGCGCCGGCAGACTTTCCGGTGAAAGCTACCCGTCTTGAATTCAACAAGGCGCTAGAAAAATGGTATAACATCCGCGGGCCTGAGCCATTAAAATTGGTGTCTGATCATTTTTGGAATCAGCACTATCCAACCGTTATAAATGGAGAGAAAGTTGAAAAAGAAAAACCTCTTTCTATTGCGCCTGAGATCGAAAAAGAGATCATGATCAAGATCGCCGATTTAGCCCGCCGGCCATCGGTGGTTAAATCAGATCATTTAGCTAGAGATTTAGGGCTGGATTCATTGGATCTTGCCGATCTTCAATCGTTTCTCATCGAGCGGTATGAAACTACATCCTTAAATCCGGGAGAGCTTGAAACCGTCGAAGATATATTAAGGGTTGTAACCAGACCCGCGCCCTCAAAAAAAACCGTGGGGCGAAAAATGGTCCAGTGGCCCAAAGAAGAGTCGCGTCCTTCGATTGAGCCAGCTCAAGGATCGACGATCCCGGAGGCTTTTCTTCGGGTGTGCGATCGGATGGAGTACCATGCCGCCTGCGCCGATGAGCGGATGGGGGTGACTTCATACCGGCGCCTGAAACTCATGGCGCTGACATTGAGCTACCATTTTAGGAACTTGAGCGAAAAAAACATCGGCGTTCTTCTTCCCTCTTCAACTATTTCCTATGTGATTGTTTTAGCTCTTCTTCTTGCTGATAAAGTCCCCGTGATGCTGAATTGGACGGTCGGGGTTCGAGCGTTGAACCATTGCAAAAAAATGGGAGAGCTTAAAACCGTGCTGAGCTCCCGGAGATTTTTAGAGCATTTGACCGATGGCGATTTGGGGGATTTAGACGATCTTCTCGTGCTGGTTGAAGATATTAAACCGACGATTTCTTTATGGAATCGCCTGAAGGCCTTTTATGGTCTTTTTAAAGACGCAAACCATCTTCTTAAAGATCTTAAGATCCAGAATATTTCTCCGGATGATCCGGCAGTCATTCTTTTTACAAGCGGCACCGAGTCGCTTCCTAAAGGCGTTCCGCTGTCGCACAAGAATATCCTCTCCAATCAAACAGCGGGGCTCTCTTGCATCAAAGTGCACGCTACCGATGTTCTCTATGGAGCGCTTCCTCCGTTTCACTCGTTTGGATTTTCTGTCACGGGCCTCTTTCCGCTGCTCGTCGGTCTTAAAGTGTTCTATGCTCCTGATCCCACGCAGTATTATGCGATGGCGCATGATATTGCTGAGTGGGACGTGACGCTGCTATGCAGCGCGCCGACCTTTATGAAAGGGCTTTTCCAAGTTGCAAAGCCGGAACAACTCCGCTCCGTGCGCCTGGCTGTTGCAGGGGCGGAAAAAGTTCCCGATGGACTTTTTCAATATATGGAGAACAATGGATCGATTCTTTTAGAAGGATATGGAATTACAGAATGCAGCCCGATCGTTACACTGACACCACTTGGCATACCGCGTGAAGGCGTAGGATCTCCGGTCCCGGGAGTTGATCTTTGCATCATCCATCCCGAGACCCAAGAAAAACTGCCGGAGGGCGAAGATGGTGAGATTTGCATCCACGGCCCGAACGTCTTTAAAGGTTATTTAGGAGACATGGCTTCTCCTTTTATCGAACTGGACGGCAAAAAATGGTACCGCTCCGGCGATAGAGGGCATTTGAGTTCTACAGGCTCTCTTATTTTGTCCGGAAGGCTGAAGCGATTTATTAAAATCGGCGGAGAAATGGTCAGCTTATCAAGCATTGAAGAAGAGCTTATCCGCTGCGCTCTTCAAAAAGGGTGGACTCAGGGAGCGGAGGGGCCATCGCTTGCGATTGCCGTTGCAGAAGCTAATGGAGATAAACCTCAGATCGTTGTCTTTTCAACGTTTGAGGTTTCAAAAGAGGCGCTCAATGACGCTTTACGAGAGAGCGGGTTTGGGCGGATCATTAAAATTGCAGATGTCAGAAAGCTCGATCAAATCCCCCTCACAGGAACAGGAAAGACTCACTACCGAGCCTTGCAAGAAATGTTATGAGATTATTCAACACGGAAACACGCACCAAAGAAGAGATCACATCCCCTGATAGGCATCTACGGATGTACACCTGCGGGCCGACGGTCTACAATTATGCCCACATCGGCAACTTCCGGACCTATGTTTTCGAAGATCTTTTAAGACGCGCGCTGAAATATTTCGGGTTTCAAGTCACGCAGGCAATGAACATCACCGACATCGACGATAAAACGATCCAAGGCGCGCTTGAACAAAAAATCTCATTAAAAGCCTACACCGAACCGTATACCGAGGCGTTTTTTCAAGATCTTAAAACGCTCGGAGTTGAAAAAGTCGAATACTATCCGCGTGCGACAGATTACATCCCCCAAATGATCGTGCTCATTCAAAAACTCCTCGACGAAAAAATCGCTTACAGGGGAGCCGATGGAAGCATTTACTATGCCATCTCGAAATTTGCAACGTATGGAAGGCTTTCCCATCTTAACTTGAAAGAACTCAGAGCCGGAGCTTCGGAAAGAATCTCCACCGATGAGTATGACAAAGATCACCTCGCCGATTTTGTTCTTTGGAAAGCGTATGATCCTGCACGCGACGGAGAAATCTTTTGGGAGAGCCCCTTTGGAAAAGGGCGTCCCGGCTGGCACATTGAGTGCTCGGCCATGGCGATGGATCTTTTAGGGCCGACCATCGATATTCATGTCGGCGGCGTCGACAACATATTCCCTCACCACGAAAATGAAATCGCCCAATCTGAAGCGTGCACCCATCAGCGGTTTGTCAGGTACTGGCTCCATGCCGAGCATCTCCTTGTAGACCATAAGAAAATGTCCAAAAGCCTCGGAAACTTCTACACCCTGCGCGATCTTCTTAAAAAAGGGTATACCGGACCTCAAGTCCGTTACATGCTTCTCCATACCCATTACCGTACCCAGCTCAATTTCACCTTCGAAGGGCTGGATGCAGCCGTCAAATCGTTGGAGCGCGTCTCTGATTTTATCTCACGCCTGCGTGCGATTGATTCTTCGGGCTCCGATCAGGCAGCCGATCCATTTATCTTGGAGACCCGAGAGCGGTTTAAACTTGCACTGGCAGACGATCTTAATATTTCAGTAGCGCTCGCCGCTCTTTTCGATTTCATCCGCGATATCAACACCCTCTGCGATACCGCTCAAGTTGGCCGCCGCGAAGCGCAAAAGATCCTTCAATTTCTCACAGATCTTGACCGGGTCTTAGGAGTTCTTCCGCTTGGATCCGCAGTAGAAGAAATTCCCTCCGATATTCTTGCGCTCCTTGCCGGCCGGCAAAAAGCCCGTACAGACAAAGATTGGAAAAAAGCTGACGCCTGCCGCGATGAGCTCCTTGCTAAAGGATATCTCATCGAAGACACCCCTGCAGGCGCACGATTAAAAAAGGCAATAAAATGAACCGCAAAGCAACGACAAAAGACGAGCTCTTTCTCCTTAAACTCTATGAAATGGCTTCATCGCTTGGAAGCCCGGAAGAAGAGGTCGACCGGTTTGCCATCGGACGGGCCATCGGTCAAAATGATAAGGGAGTCGGCGCCATTGTCCGGCACCTAGCCCAAGCCAATTTCGTGAAAAAAGGGGAAGGCGACTCCATATATCTGACCGCACACGGCATCCGGCTTGTTATGCAAATTGCCAAAGAAAGATAGACAAAAAAACTTGAAATCGTGAAATTGCAAAGTAAGAGGTGTGACCTTTATGCAGACACGTATGTCCAAGTTTTTAAGTATTGCCCCTGCGCTACTTGCCATCATTGTCGATTATTTTGGCTGGGGCCTTGTTTATCCACTAGCCACTGCGATCATCAACGACCCTCATAGCACTCTAGTTCCTTCCGGCTCCTCACTTGAGGTGAGAGACTTTTATTTAAGCCTCTCTTTCCTCCTCTACCCGCTCTGCATGCTTTTCGGCTCTTCGACCTTAGCGGATATTTCCGATATTTACGGTCGTAAAAAAGTGCTTTTCGGATGCACTCTGGGAATTGGTTGCAGCTTTCTATGCATGGCCCTTGGAATTGTCACATCAAGTCTTTGGCTGTTTTTAGTCGGAAGAGCCGTTTCCGGCTTTACAGCAGGAACCGTTCCTATCGCACAAGCGACCGTTGTGGATATGAGCACGCCCGAAGATAAACCGTTTAACTTAGCGCTGCTTTCCATTACGTTTGCAGCAGGGCTGGTGCTAGGACCCCTTATTGGAAGCATTTTTTCAGATTCATCGCTTGTCAGCTGGTTTGGGTATACAACGCCGTTCATTTTCTCCGCACTCCTTGCCTTCCTTGCAGCGGTGTGGATTAAATTAAAGTTTTACCATCATGAAAGACTCAACCCGAATAAAACATTTTCTCTTTTTAGACCCCTGATTCTTTTTAAAGAGGCGCTTCAAAATCCGCAGCTGCGCGTCCTCTCTACCATACTCTTTTTATTCCAATTCGGATTGAGCCTGTATATTCAATCGATTTTAATCTTTTTAGAGTCCAATCTTCACTATACAAGCGTTGGCCTCGGTCTTTTCTGGGTCATGATAGGCTTTGGCTTTATTTTTGGTCTTGCCCTCCTCAAAAAGCTGACTCAAACCACCATTCCAGCAACGCGCCTCATTTTTTATTCCCTCATCGGCCAGTCTCTCGCTATTATTTTATCGTCCCTCTTTACTGCAGAATATCCCCTGTGGATTCTCGGATTTGTAATGGCCCTCTTCAATCCGACCAGCTACGCACTTCTCATGGCCATCTTCTCTGATGTCGCCCCCCAAGAATCGCAAGGATGGGTCATGGGGATCTGGAGCGCTGTTGTGGCCCTTTCCTTCGTTGCAGGGGGCATCACCAACAATCTCTTGCCGTTCCTCCATGCCGACCCGGTGATCTTCATTGGCGGCGCCATGATAGGCCTCTCAGGCCTCATCCTCTTAAAAGCTACGAAGAGATAATCTCTGGACAGTTTTCGAGGCGCTTAGTAGAATATTCTCCATTTACCGGAGGATTCCGTCATGATCGATCGTCTCATGCCCTATTTCGATAAAGCAACAAACCTTGTCCCGAAGTTTGGACAAGGAGAAGCAGTCGTATTTACAGGAGCTCTCTTAGCAGAAAGTCTTGTACGATTTAATCCAGCAAATGATCTTGGTGTGACAATCTTTTTTTTAGATGTAATAAAACACATCCAGTTTTATGCCTCTTTTGCAAAAACAAGCTATGGTCGTTCCTGGGTCAATGTGTTAAAAGCGCATTGTTCATTGCTTCCTTCCAATTATATTGGGCTTGTTTTGATTAAAGCGATTACAAAGACGCAAGATGTTGACATTTTAACTGATCGTCCGCCTCTGGTTTCTATTGTAGCTTCTTATGGCGAAGCTGCGAAAATGGGAGCAAAAATTGTAGGCTGTTTAGCCACAGGAAAGGTTATAGGAGACATGGTGGATGCCCAAATAAGCGGGAAAGTCCGCTTTGCTGTCTCTGTAGCGCTGCTTGCTCTCTCTGCCTTGAATATAAAATCCCCAGTTATAGAGAACTAGAGAGAATATCGAATGGAAACACCAGCCTATCATCAGCACGAAGAGTTTAAAAACCGCTCAGAGAAGCTTGCCGAGATCAGAGCTTTAGGGATCGATCCCTATCCGGCTAAGTTTTTGCCGACGCAATCTGCCCAGGCGCTCCACCATAAGTTTGAGTCGCATCAGATAGCGGGCAGCGAAGAAGCGGCTGCTGGAACGACAGAACAGGCTGTATTAGCCGGAAGACTCGTGCTTTTTAGAGCGATGGGGAAAAACGCCTTTGCGCAGCTGCAAGATGGCACAGGACGCATCCAGCTGATGTTTAATCGCGATTTGTCACGTGTTGCAGACCTTCCCGATTCTCCCGATCTTACAGCTATGAAATTCATCGAGAAAAAACTTGATTTAGGCGATATTATCGGTGTCGAAGGAAATCTTTTTCGCACGCACAAAGGGGAGCTGACCCTTTTTGTCAAAAAAGTCACCCTCCTTTGCAAAACGCTTCTACCTCTTCCCGATAAGCATAGCGGACTTGCCGACATTGAAGTACGGTACCGTAAGCGGTGGCTCGATCTCATCGCTCATCCCGAGGTTGCAGAGACGTTTAAGCAAAGAAGCCGCATTTTGCACCTCATAAGGTCCTATCTTGCAAAAGCCGGCTTTGCCGAAGTTGAAACTCCCATCCTGCAAAACATCTATGGAGGAGCCGAAGCCAAACCGTTTATCACTGAACTCAATGCGCTCCACCAAAAGATGTACTTAAGAATTGCTCTTGAAATCTCTTTAAAAAAGCTCATCATAGGGGGCTTAGAAAGGGTGTTTGAAATCTCAAAAGTGTTCCGCAACGAAGGACTCGATCGGACGCACAACCCCGAATTTACCATGCTTGAAGCATACGCGGCTTACTGGGATTACAACGACATGATGGTCCTCACTGAAGAGCTTTTTGAATTTCTAGCGCTCGAGCTCTTTGGCTCCACAACTATCCAAATCCAAGATAAAACCATCGATCTTAAAGCTCCTTGGATCCGGATGAGCATGGTCGATGCAATCAAAAAATACGCCCACATCGATGTTAGTGCTCTTTCTGATGAAGAGCTCCGCAAAAAACTGCTGGAGCTGGGCTCTTTAGATCCCAAAGAAATCAAACAAGCTCCTCGAGGCATTTTGATCGCAAAAATCTTTGGAGAGATAGTCGAGCCGCATCTGATTCAGCCGCACCATATCATCGACCATCCGATTGAGACCACGCCTCTATGCAAACTCCACCGCGACCCCAAACTCCGCGCGGAGCTCTTTGTCGAGCGGTTTGAGAGTTTTATCAACGGAAGCGAGCTGTGCAACTCTTACACCGAACTTAATGATCCTGAGCTCCAGCGCAAACTGCTCGTTCAGCAGGGAGATCTGCGAGATAAAGGGCACGAAGAGGCGCATCCTCTGGATGAAGAGTTCATCGAAGCGATCTGCCAAGGGATGCCGCCAACCGGAGGTCTTGGAATCGGAATCGACCGCCTCGTCATGCTGCTGACTCAAGCCGCCTCCATCCGCGACGTACTTTTCTTTCCCATCATGCGGAGCGAAACCCCCGCCGAAGAGATCGTTGAAAAGTCATAGATCAATGAAAGGCTTTACCTTTTCCGCTTAGAATTTCCATGTTCAAAAATACCAATCATTTTCTGATTTTTATGCTCTAAAAAAACGTTGAAAGCGGATCGACGTCGATGAGGAGGCGGACGGAGGCAGGGGGAGCGGCCACTTTGAGGAGGTCGGTCACGGGACGGGCGGCCTCTCCTTTAATCAGGCATTGGAACCGATAGTGGTTTTTGATTTTGGCGTAGCCGCAGGGGACTACTGGGTTGAACTCATAGGAGGGGGGAAGCTTTTGGATGAGCTGGGATCGTAGTTTTTGTGCATAGGCTTCGGTGAGCTCAGGGTCTTCC
>JBGPMV010000063.1:0-8537 GCA_041487155.1 Rhabdochlamydiaceae bacterium | reverse complement strand
GTCTCTCTCTTGATACTCTCACCCAGTTTCTAAAACAGGTCCACGCCCAAGAAAACTGCTTTTTTTATTTTGTCAGCGGCAGCGCTGCCGAG
This sequence comes from Rhabdochlamydiaceae bacterium, assembly GCA_041487155.1. GTDB lineage: Bacteria > Chlamydiota > Chlamydiia > Chlamydiales > Rhabdochlamydiaceae > PALSA-1444. The sequence goes on along the minus strand of JBGPMV010000063.1, from coordinate 8,445 downwards.
AAAAAAATTGCCGACCAGCTGTCGAGCCTCTTTCCCGAAAGCTTAGCGGTGCGAGGGCTTTCGTTTCCTCTCTGGCAAAGAGTCATGTGCCAGATGGACCTTGTGATTTCTGTCGATTCTGCAGCGCTTGCTCTTTGCGGAACCACCACCACGCCTTCTTTCAGCTTTTTTGGGCCGACGCAAGGCTCTGTCTATAAGCCGATCGGAAGTCATCACCGCCACTTTCAAGGTGTCTGTCCGTACAATGAGAAATTTTCTGCTAGATGCCCCCGCCTTCGGACTTGCAAGACGGGAGCGTGTCTTAAAAGCGCTGATCCGGAGGCTGTTGTCAGCCTTTTTTCTGCGTTAAAAACAGATGCCTAAGGGTCTTTTTGGTTTCACCAAACATTTCATCGTCTGTGAGGGTTTCAACTTCCTCAAGAGAAAACCATTTGGCATCATGAGAAAGAGATCCACCGGTAGGTTTTGCAAGATAGATAAAGTCCATGTGCTGGTGGGCAGGTTTTGCTCCATGCGCAGGGATGTTCTCTAACAGGCAAAGATAAGGCCTCTCAAAACTTTTAGCGTTCCACTCATCGACCCAGATGTTTTCTTGCGGGATGATTTCGATTTCAAGGCCGGTCTCTTCTAACGCTTCTCTGCAGGCGCACTCAGGTGGAGTCTCATTCAGTTCGACGTGGCCGCCGGGAGGGAGCCACTTGCCAAGTTTGGGATGGGGGATGAGCAGCACTTTTGCCTCATGGATGATGTAGGCGGTCGCCGTAAAATGTTTCTCGAGCATGATTATTGAACAATGTTAAGCAACACGCTGGATCTTTGCAAATAAAGAGTAGCCTGCTATGGTGTTATATTTATGAAAAAAACTCTAGTCATCTTGAGCGCTCTGACACTTTCATTAAATGCGGCCGAAGAGGGCGGAACGATCAATACCTCATTTTCACTCACGGGAGATTTTGCTTATTTTAAGCGCGAGCAGGGGAATAAGCACAAGCTTCTCATAGACAGCTCTACGACGGACTGCAACTGCCAGTTTCCTAGTTGTACATCGAAGCATTTGGTCCACGAGTTTTCTTTTGAGCCGGGGTTTAAGATTGCTGCCACTTACTTTACGGAACAGTCGGTTTGGGATTTGACCTATCTGTGGCTAAATGAGTGGGAAAGTCATTGTACAAGGACAAGCCCCGGGGGTCTAATTTTTTCAGTCAAAAACCCTGGAATTACAAACGATTTTAATGGAGCCGATTTTGGAGAGGCCGAATATAGCTCTCAATTCCAAAACTGCGAGCTGAATTATTACCGGTATGTCACTTCGCGTTTTGAGAACTACTTTGGGGGTGCCTATTTATTGGGTCTGCGGTACATGACTCTTCGAGAAACCCTCGATGTTTCATTTACCAATGGGCCTAATCGAAGCTCGTATAAAGTCCATGTGATGAACCATATTCCGGCGCTGCAAGTCGGAGGGCTTATTGCGTGGAGGCCTACTTCGACACTCACGTGGGATCTCATCATGATCGTCGGGGTCGGCTTTGATGCAGGTGAGCAGAAGACTTTCCTAGGAGACTTCAATAATACGGTGACGGTCCGGGATTATGAAGAGTCGGGGTTTTCAACGCCGCTAGTCACAGAGGCTTCCATTCGTTTAAGCTATCAACCCGTCAATTATTTCAACGTTCATGCGGCGTATCAGTTTATTTACTTAAATGGGATTGCTTTAGCTCCGGACCAGCTTGTCAAAAGCAGTTCGAATGAAGAGGTCTATCGAGCGATTGGGCAAGCGCTCATCCATGGAGTAACAGCAGGTGTGACGTGGAGTTTTTAAGAGCTTAAAGATAATGCTGGAGATTGCCTATAGCAGGAAACGACATCCTTATGGCTGCTACCTTCCGGTCCTGACCTGTTCAAACTATTTCCCTCTACAAGGTCCCCAGCGGCTCTATTGTATCTTATAGGAGTAATTTAAGCTAGAGTTCTAAGATGATAATTTGTTTTTGAATAACCTCCTCCTGATATAGGAGGAGGTGGGAAAGACAGGGTTATTTTACTTTTTCAAAGCGGGTGTCGGGGAAAAATTCGCTTAAGATTTTAGGCGCTTTTTCACCTTTTTCCGCGAGGGCTTTGGCGCTATAGAGACAGAGCCCAACGCCGGGTCCTTCACCGTAGCCGTTGAAGACGATTTCATCTCCCTTTACGTGGACTTTAAAGTCGTTGCTGCGGAGCTTATGCTTTCCAACGATGCGTTGGAAGGTTGTAAAGTCGTAGTCTTTAACGGTGGTGTCACCGGAGACTTTCACAGCATAGACTTTTTCCGATTCAGGGGCGAGATAGAGGTCAACGCTGCTGATTTTGGGAAGGTCGGTTGCTTCTGCAAGCATCGATTTAGGAAAAGAGCAGCTCCACTGGTGGTGGGCGCGGTCTTTTAAAGCAATCGGTGCCTTCACGCCTGCAGGGGTATGGACCGCTTTTCTGAAAACAGCTGCAAAGTCAACGGTTTTTCCGGCGCTATTTTCAGTCCATGCCGCAGCAAAGGGTGCATCTTGGTACGTTAAAATGGCGTGGTAGGTGGCATCGACGGCTTTTTCAACATGGGGTCTATAGAGTATCGCGGCTCCTTGGTAACCGGCTTCTTGGGCAGTTACATGCCAGAAAGCGTGTTGATTTCTCTGGCCGATAAAGTAGGCATTTGTGCGGGCAACTATAGAGATGGCGCTCATGACTTCATCGTGCAGCGCATTAGGAAACTCGGTTGAGAGCGTCGATTTGAGATAGTTTTCAACATCGACTTCGTTGATCACATTGAATTTCCCGTCTGTGAGGTAGATTTCAATGCAGCCTTTATACTGGATGCCGTCGACAAGAATTGAACTTTGGCTGTCGCCTGGAACAAAGCGGAGCTGGTTGGAGCCGGGGAATTTATCGCCCCAGTGGATTCCATAAGCTTCTGCTTTAACAGTGTGTCTTTTACTGAGGAGCCCCCAAGAGATTTGGGTGCCGTCTAATGGGTTGTAAATATAGTGGCGGCCTTTGACTTCTATCGTAAGTCCTGGAACTTGTTTCTGAAGCAGGACTTTTAAAGTCGCGGGTTTTGATTTCTGTGAGAAATCGGTGTTTTGAGGTAGGGCGTGGAGAGTGGCAATCATTCCAAACATCCCGCCTATAAGTGTGATTAAATGTCTTAAGGACATTGTTATTCTCCTTGATTAAATTTTAATGGGAGAGGTCTCCCTAAATGTGTATAAGCCAGCCGTGTCGCTTCTCTGCCGCGCGGGGTTCTCTTGATAAAACCTTGAAGGATCAGGTAAGGTTCATAAACTTCGGCCAGTGTTTCATCTTCTTCTCCGACTGCAACGGCAAGTGTTTGCACGCCGACAGGTCCCCCTTCATAGTGGTCGATCATAACGGAAAGGAGCTTTTTATCCATCTCATCGAGTCCTAGATGATCAATGGATAACATTTCCAGGGCGGCTTCGGCAAGAGAAAGATCGACTTGAGACGCTTTTTTTGAGAGGGCAAAGTCTCGAACCCATCTGAGCAGATTATTGGCGATGCGAGGGGTTCCTCTTGAGCGCAGGGCGATTTCATGCGCCCCTTCGTTCGAGAGGGAGATGCCTAAAAGATGGGAAGAACGAAGAATGATTTTTTCTAAAATTTTTGGTTCATAATAGTCGAGGCGCGAGGTGAATGAAAAACGAGATCTGAGCGGGGAGGAGAGAAGTCCGACGCGAGTGGTGGCGCCGACGAGGGTAAATCTGTTTAGTTTGACTTGAACAGAACGGGCTGCAGGGCCGCTATCAATGAGAAGATCGAGGCAAAAATCTTCCATGGCGGGGTAGAGATACTCTTCGATGGTTTTGGACAGCCGATGAATTTCATCGATGAAGAGAATATCTCCCTCTTTTAAATTGGTTAAAAGGCCTGCAAGGTCTCCGGCTTTTTCGATGACAGGGCCTGATGTGATGGTCAAGTTGGTGCCCATGGTTTTAGAGATGAGATGGGCCAGAGTCGTTTTACCGACTCCTGGAGGTCCATGGAATAAAATGTGCCCCAAAGGTTCTTTGCGTGTATTGGCTGCGTGGGTTAGAATGCCGAGTCTTTCGCGGACAGCCTCTTGTCCTAAAAACTCCGTCATGGATTGCGGACGCAGGGTGGTTTCTAATTTTTCATCCTGTTTTGTCCAATCTGATGTCCAGGATGATTCGATGAATTTTTCTTCAGCCATTGATCCTCAATGTAGCAAAATCGGAATTGAGGAGCCATACTAAAATCAGGTAGACATTTGCAAACGTTCTGGTAATATGACAAGAAAAAGGTGAAACATGTCAGTTAAATCAGATAAATGGATCCGGAAAATGGCTAAAGAGCATGGGATGATCGAGCCATTTGTCGATGGACAAGTTCGATACTGTGAAGGAATAAAAGTCATCAGTTACGGACTCTCTAGTTACGGCTATGATCTGCGTGTTGCCAGTGAATTCAAAATCTTTACTAACATTAACAACTGTCTTGTCGATCCGAAGAATTTCAGCGAAGATGCTTTTGTTCATGTTGAAGGCGCGTATTGCATTGTGCCGCCCAATTCATTTGCGCTTGCTCGCAGTGTTGAGTACTTCAGGATTCCACGGGATGTTTTAACCATCTGCCTTGGAAAATCGACCTATGCCCGCTGCGGGATCATTGTGAACGTCACACCCTTTGAGCCTGAATGGGAAGGGTATGTAACGCTCGAGATTTCCAATACGACGCCGCTGCCGGCAAAAATTTATGCAAATGAAGGTCTTGCTCAGGTGATTTTCTATCAAGCGTCTGAAGTTTGTGAAACTTCTTATGCAGAACGGGGTGGAAAATACATGAACCAAACCAACATCACGCTGCCGATTGCATAAATTCTTTAGGGTAAGTAATTTGAATATTGCATCTTAATCTTATATTAATTTATCATCTTTCGTAAAAAAACTCTTCGCAAAAAACGCGGGATCGTTAGAATCAGGCTTAAGATGGCGCGCAAATTATCACAAACATCCTCCAAAAAAAGTTGGATCTACCGTTCGGGGTGGTTTTTCATTCTTTTGGGAGCCGCAGCTCTTTTTTATATGCGCGCGATGGAAGCGAAAAAGCATACGTATGAGGAGATGTCATTCCAGTTCCATCAACTTGAGAAAGAAAGGGATGAGGCGCTTAGCATCAAGAACGATCTTGCTCTTCAGATTCAAAGTCAATCGGATCCTGCTTGGGTTGAAATGGTCTTAAAGCGTAATTTAGGGATGGTACGCGAAGGTCAGGTAAAAGTTTATTTTCACGCTGATTAGTCTGCTTTTTATCCTTCTATTCTTATCGGGCTTTTTTTCCGCCTCCGAAACCTCTTTGTTTTCGCTTTCGAGTCTCAAGGTTAAAGCCTATAAAACCGATCTCGATCCGCGTAAACGGCTGGTTGCCGATCTACTCTCTTCACCGCGCGATCTTCTCGTCACGGTGATCATGATTAATATTGCGGTCAATATTTTAGTGCAAAACGTGACGGCCTCGCTGTTTGGAGATGCCTCGAGCTGGGTTCTCAATGTAGGCGTTCCTTTGGGGCTAACACTTGTTTTAGGAGAGGTTGTTCCGAAATCAATCGGCCTAGTGAATAACACGAAAATCTCTTATCGCGTGGCCCCTGTCTTATTTTTCTTTCAAAGGCTTTTAGGGCCTATCCGTAAAACGTTGGTTGCCGTTACCAATGTTATTTCAAGGGTGCTGTTTTTCTTTTTAAGAAAAGAGGAAGAGATCTCTATTGATGAGCTTCAGCATGCCCTGAGAACATCTCGGCAATATGGAGTGCTGCAAGCTGAAGAGGCTGAACTCATTCGGGGTTATCTCGCCCTCCAAGAGTCGACTGTGAAAGAGCGGATGAGGCCGCGGGAAGAAGTTCTCCATTTTGATCTGGAAGAGCCCCTGTCCCGCTTGATCCATCTTTTTGTCGATCAAGAGTGCTCCAGGATTCCTGTCTGCAACGAAGGGCTTGATCAGATTATCGGGATCATGACAAGCCGGCAGTTCTTTCTTCACCGCGAGTCGATTAGCTCTGTACAGGACCTTCCGCCCATTTTAGAAAAGCCGTTTTTTGTTCCTGAAACGGTTGCAGCCAAGGTGCTCCTTCGGCAGTTTTACGATCGGCAAGAGTCATTTGCGATCGTTGTTGACGAATATGGATCGGTATCCGGGATCATTGCTTTAGAAGACCTCGTTGAAACCGTGATCGGGGAGATCGCTGATCGGCGCGATGAAAAAAATCTCTACACGATTTCTGGAGATGATGTCATCATTGCCAGCGGTAAAATGGAGCTTGCCGATCTTGAGAAGATTTTTGACATCCCATTTGCTTCTCAGAATAACATGGTAACCGTGGGTGGCTATCTGACAGAGAAAATGGGGGATATCCCAAAAAGCGGAAGTAAACTCATCACCGATGACTGTCTTTTCCATGTTCTAGCCGCAGAGCCGACGCGCGTCAGGCGTGTCTATATTAGACGCATAAGGAAAAGACGATGAGCGACTCCTGGGAATTTCTCCTGATCTTGATCGTGATTTGTCTTGTCATCCAAGGTTTTTTTGCCATGGTTGAAATGGCTGCTGTCTCGTTCAATAAAGTCCGGCTGCAATACTACGTCAGTAAAGGCAACAAGCGGGCGATTTGGCTCAACGACCTTTTGCACCATCCCGGGCGTCTTTTTGGAACAGCCCTGATTTGTATCAATGCCGCCATGCAAATCGGCTCTGAGGCCTCACGCCGTCTCTATGAAAGCTTTCACTTAAGTCCTGATCTTGCCCCGATTACGCAGGTGATCATCGTTTTGATTTTTGCTGAAATCGCACCCCTTTTTGCAGGGCGTAGGTATGCAGAGCATGCCGCCATGATCGGAGTGCCAGTTCTCTATGCAATGTCGTATCTGCTCCGGCCGCTCATTTGGCTTTTTGATGGATTATGCAGGGTTGTTCATAGGCTCATTGGATCGTCTATGAAAGCAGGTCTGTACTTAAGCCGGGAAGAGCTTCAAAAAATCTTTGAAGAAAAGGATGAAGAAGAGTTCAACACGATTTCTGCGCAGATTTTTGCCCTCCGGAATATGACGGCAAAAGATCTCATGCAGCCGATTGCTAAAACTCCCATGGTTCCTTCCACCTGCACGATTTCTGAGATGAGATCGCTGCTTCATTCGACATATTCACCTTTTGTGCCCATTTACAACAAAAGTCCCGAAAATATTATCGCCATTGCCTATCCGAGAGACTTGCTCCGCCTTCCCGAGACCAAAAAAGTGCGAGAACATGCGAAGGCTCCTTGGTTTATTACAGAGAAAGACTCGATATTGACGATTTTGCGTCAGTTTAGGCGCAACAATGAAAGTGTAGCAATTGTTTTAAGCGACAACGGTCTTGCTCGTGGAATTCTAACCTTAGACGAGATCATCGATGAGATTTTTGGGCTGACAGATTCATGGATGTCGTTTGAAGAGATGGTCCCCCGCTCGCACCACGTTGTCTTGGATAGGAGTTTTCCCGGAGAGCAAAAGATCGCCGAGTTTAACCATACCTACAAAATTCATCTAGATTCCCGGGGGAAGGAAACGCTTGAAGAGCTGATGGCCGATCTCTTAGGCCATGTTCCTGCCATCGGCGAATCGGTCCGCATTGACCAGTTCGAGCTGACCGTCGAAGAAGCGACGCTTCTCGGTCCCAAAACGATTGCCATCCGCACGATTTATTGATTAAGTTGTTTGACGAGCTCAATGGTTTGATCGATGTCGTCTTGCGTTGTGAACCTGCTGAGGGAAAAGCGGATGCTGGAAGAGGCAAGATGCGCCGGAATACCCATCTGAAGCAAAATCGGGGAGGGCTCGAGTCCTCCGGAGCTGCAGGCCGATCCGTGGCTGGCGGCAACGCCTGCTAAATCGAGCTGAATGAGCAGTGTCTCGGCATCGATCCCCGGAAATCCAATGTGGGCGGTGTTGCAGATGCGCGGACCTTGCCCATGCACAACAATGTTGCCCATCGTACGGGAAAGCCCCTCTATCAGCCGGTCGCGCAATTTTTGCATGGTCTCGGAAGCTTTTGGGAGCGCGGTTTGTAGAAGCTGCACAGCTTTTGCAAAGCCGACGATTCCTGCAATGTTTTCAGTTCCGCCGCGCCTTCCCTGTTCTTGGGCTCCGCCGGTGATGAGAGGAGGAAGCTTGTAGAGGGAGCGAAGCATGGCAAGGCCGACCCCTTGCGGTCCATGGATCTTATGAGATGAAAAAGCCATCCCGCTGACCCCTCTCGGAATCCTAAACTCCTCTTTTCCCAGAAGCTGTACACCATCCACCACAAGGGGGATCTGATGTTTTTCTGCGATGGAAGCAACCTGATCCAGATCGGTTTTTACTCCGGTGATATTATTCACTGCCGTGAGAGTGATAAGACGTGTTTGAG
>JBGPMV010000062.1:0-8666 GCA_041487155.1 Rhabdochlamydiaceae bacterium | reverse complement strand
GTTGTATGAGATCTCCTAGATGTATTAATGTGAGAGGCTGTCCGTTCACGGTTTGAGGAATCAGTGTGAGAAGATGCGTATCAGCTATTTTCTTTCCTGGCCAGATGGGACAAGGGCTGTTTAAGATTTGATCGATGTTGCGTGGAAGGGGTGGTTCGATGCCGATGTCTCCGAAGTAGTGGGCCCATTTGGCTTTTCCGAAGGCGATTAATGGAAGATCGGGTTGGACAAGTGTTTGTACGGGGTTGCTACCGACGGGAGCTGTAAAATGTGCCACAAGATGTTCTCCTTTGATTTACGAAAAAAGTTTGAACCTGTCATTCATTTTAAGCAAAGAAATTTTGCAGGTGGAAATGTGATACAGTGTTTTTTCTATTATCACTTTTTCAGAATGCTCATCCTTTTATCATTCATCCGCAAAGAACTTTGTCCAACACACCCCACGCAACACTCTCGTTCTATAGAATAATGCCTGGGTTGATTTGCTCTCTCTATAAGGTAACTTTTATAAGAACTTATACAATAAGCTTCGTAAGCTTTCTTAATAGCGTCAGCCTTATAATGAGGTTTGAGCTGAAACTGATATCCCTTTGCCCGCCAATGAAAAAGCTATTTTTATTGACGCACCCAAATACTACACCAAGTAAACGACGGAGCTGAGGTCAAAGGAAAACTCAAATTTGTATTGCGAAATTGGGGCTAGTCTAGTAAATTCTTTGTCATGAAAAACTTACTTCAAGAAGAAAAGTCATGGCAATTCCAACAATAGACCCGTCTGCAAGTTTAAAGACAGTAAGTTTGAATCAGTGTTCTGGACAACACAAACCACGCCTTTTAATAGGGGAGGGGAATTTCTCGTTTGCATTGGCCTTGATTAATAAACATGATTCTTTGACCAGCCATAATCCTGATAAATCTCTAGCTCATTCTATTGTCGCAACCGAGTTAAAGGAAGAAATTCATTGTTCAGATTGTGATTTAATGGACCTGTTTTCTGATTTAGAAGTTTCACCTACGCAGAATGATGCACCTGAGAAGCCCGAGCTTTGTAACAAATGTATAGAAACCACCCTTAGGATTGATGAACTCGAAAAAAAAGGTGTCAAGGTTAAATTGGGGATAGATGGCAGAAAACTTCATAAAATAGAAGAATTTAAGCAAAAAAAATTCAAAAGGATTCACTGGAACTGTCCTCATGATGGAGAAGACATCAAAAACCAAACCTTACCCCCGATTATTTTGGCATTTTTTAAATCATGTAGAAAAATGCAAGAGCCTAATGATAGAGTCCATATTACTCTAGCACAGCCTCCAGGAAAAAAGGGCTTTTATCAAGGTTATGTCTATGGTATAGCTCATGCAGCCACGTTGTCAGGCTATGTGTTGGTAAAGAAAAGAAAATTCGATCAGGATAGATATCCTGGATATGAACATGTAATGACAGGAACAAATAAGACAGCGACTGTCACTGAAGAGGGATCGAGAGAATTTGTATTTAAAAAAATCGATCGAGAGTCCTTTAAAAATGCCAGAAAAGCTGTGGAAAAAAAATTTAAAAAATTATTGCTCAAGCCTCTGATTAAACAAATGATGCAATTTTCTGAAAACAAGTTTTCATGCATATATAAAGCTTCTTATCAAACGCCTGGACATTATTTTGTTTGTTCGAGTGATGAGGATTCTTCGGATTATGAATTGTAAAAACAGGATCTTGTCTAAATGATTTAAAAATACAAGGGGGGTTCATATGTCTAGCCAATCTATCACCAATAATCTTAAAGCACAGAATTCTATTGGTACTCAAGCACAGATAAATCGGCCTCCTTCTCCCACTACTTTCTCCAGTCCCCACCTGCCACAATCGGCGACTTCTGGCCCAGCTCCTATTGCAATTACAGCTCTCACAGATATTTCTAGCACCAGCCAAGTCGACCGAGCAGCACAAGGCATCATCATGCCTCCACGACCAGAACTAGATCCTGGGATCATTGTCGCGTTAAATTATTTCAAGACCGCTATTGCAAATAAGGCTCGACTAGGAGACTTATACTCTAGACTTTTGGAACAGCTTATTTCCCAAAATTCTGAAACTCAGGCGATCGAGTGGGTAAAAAATTTGAAGGCTTCCACCCTCAAAAGTTTTTTGAAAGGAGAAATTATTATCGCTACACACGATCACAAATCCATCATGATGGATGCGCTAAGACTTACTGCATTGCAAGGTAATTTTTCTTTGCTGCGTTTTCTTCTCACAAAAACTCAAGAGCTCAACCTCCCACAGACAAAGGATAGATGTGGGTGGTGTCTTGCTCACATCGTCGCTTTGCACGCTCAAGGGAGCACTCAACTAGCAACCATTCCAGAACTCCAATCACAGCAAAACCTTGGTAACAATTCCGGATCAACTCCCCAAGATTTTGTGTTTTGGCTATCTGAACCACCCCAAGTCTCTGTTTCTGCATTTGGGGCTCAACATCCCCCATTGTCTCCCGATGAGTTCTTTAAGCATACTGGCAGCCATTACTGGAATAGATCTCGCTTTACACCCGGAGCACTCTTAAGATTTGCATTTGAGGATCTTAAAACACCTGACGGGCCACCCTATCTTTCCAGCTTTCTCGGTCCAAAAATCACCACTTACATAGACACTCTTTGTGATCAACCATGCAAACTCACTATCAAAAAAATGCAAGGCCCACAAGTTCCCCAGCAACTAAAAGGCCAGTGGGAATGCCTAACCTCTCAAAACGTAGCCAAGGGTGATGTATTAGCGCTCTATACCGGCACTGTGATGCAGTTAATATGGCGTAGAGAAACTGATATCGGCGGAAAATCCTTATGCTTTTCCAAAGGCTTTTGGACAGATTCTGATATTGGTGGTGGAAGTCTTGCACAATTCATCAACCATGGGTTCCCTAACTGTGCCTTCTTTTTTCACATGTACCACGGTCTTCCCATGATGGCTGTTATTGCCCTAGAAAACTTAAGTGCCGGCGTTCCATTATTTCTTAACTACGGGGCAGGATATTTTAAAGGCAACGAAATCACTCCCCTCAACCTAAACCCAAGCGGGATCACCTCATTTCTAGCCGTCACTAAAGACCTTAAGCACATTTCACAGGCACTATCTCCAGATGGCACCACGCTATTTTATAGTGAGAATGGTAAAACACTTGAGAAAAACCTTTTGAAACCAGCCTCCGAATCTGAGGCTACAGATGCGTGGGCCAATTTTATTAGACTAGAGTATCTTGCGAATTATCAAGCAGAAGATATGGAAAATCGATTGGAAAAATTGCCCTACCGATGGCTGATCAATGAATTTGCGAAGAAGTCGTAAGTGGGGTAGGGGACGCTCTGGAGAGGCCCCTGTATATCATTGGATAACGGAGAGATGGCCCGCAATGTAATACGCAATTGAATTTTTGACACATACCACGTATCATTTTTAAAAAATTAGCGGATATTTCTTACATCTTCGATAAGGCTTTAAAAACTTTGTCGGTTAATCCAAAACTGGGGTTAACCAAGAGATTTCGGCAAGAAAGTCTAAAAAGCAAATCAATATAAGACATTACTCATTTTTGTTTTTAGGAAGAGATTGTTCAACGGAGCTGTAAATAAGTCTAGCGCCTCTGTGGCCTGTGAGGTAAAACAAGACCCATTCTAGCATGACGGTGAGCCTGTTGCGGAAGCCGATGAGATAAACAATGTGGATGAAGCACCACATCAGCCAAGCAAGGTGGCCGGTAAACTTCATTTTTCCGATCATGGCAATGGCTTTGGCTTTACCGATGGTTGCCATGCTTCCTTTGTCACGGTACTTGAACGGCTTTCTTTTGGCTTTCGGAATTTGTTTTTTGATGATTTTAGAAACGTACCGTCCTTCCTGGATGGCAACGGGAGAGACTCCGGGAAGCGGTTTTTGATCTTTTCCCATTGCGCAGGCGGCGTCTCCGATCACGAAAATTTCAGGGTGATTCGGGATGGAGAGATCGGCCTCTACGATGGCGCGGCCTTGTCTGTCGAGGGGGACATCAAGGGTTTTAAGAAGGGGAGAGGCCTGATTGCCGGCAGCCCATATGACGTTTCTGCAGGGGTAGAAGGTGTTTTCAACATGGACCCCTTCTTCAGTGATGTTGGTGACTTTTTTTCCGACGAGGACTTCAACGCCTAGGGTTTCAAGGTCTTTTTTCGCCCGGTCTGAAAGAGAGGTGGGATACATGGGCAGAATATGGGGAGATGCTTCAATGAGATAAATTTTTGATTCTTCAGGTTTTATGCGGCGAAAATTTTTAAAAAGGGTTTTGCGGGCGATTTCTGCGATGGCCCCTGCCATTTCAACACCGGTGGGGCCTCCGCCGATAATGACAAAATTCAGATAAGGGGCGGCCTTTTCGAGATTATCGATGCGTTCTGCTTTTTCAAAAGAAATCAAAACATCTTCTCGGATTTTAAGGGCGTCTTGGATGGTTTTTAGACCGGGAGCATATTTTTCCCAAGCGTCATTGCCGAAATAAGAGTGGCGCGCGCCGACGGCAACGACCAAGTAGTCATAGTTTTTTCGCTCACCGTTGGCCAGAGCGATCTGCCGCTTGCTTTTATCAATTTGGATGACATCGCCCATGATTACGGTTGTGTTTTCTTGGTGGCGCAAGATTTCACGGATGGGAATTCCAATTTCTCCAGGTGAGAGCGCTGCGCTGGCGACTTGGTACAGCAGCGGCTGGAAAAGGTGGTGGTTGGTTTTGTCGATGACTAGGATGTCTAGATCTGTTTTTTTAAGCGACTTGGCGACATTAAGTCCGCCAAATCCTGCTCCGATAATCACAACTTTTGCTTTTTCCATACCCTTGTCTATAGCGGTTTTTCAGTTTCTCTTCCAAGTACAATGTAACCTATTGCATTTTTTTCTTGAGTTCGCTACACTTTTACGTCGTTTGATGAAGAGATGTACTCGGTACTTGAAAAAAATGTAGTAGACGAGCGATGTAATATTAAATACCCAGGGATCCAAGTGAAGAAGGTCGTTCACAAAGTAAAAGTTAGAAATCCTTTAGGTCTGCATGCGAGGCCTGCAGCGATGATAGCTAAATTATTGCAAGGATCAAAATCTCAAGTGACGCTTTCCTATAGACAAGAAACGGTCAATGCAAGAAGCATTATGAGCATTCTGATGCTGGCGATAAAGAAAAACAGCCTTGTTACGTTGACAGTTGAAGGAGATGACGCGGAAGAGACGCTTATCAAGCTTGTTTCAGCTTTTGAAAATCAATTTGGAGAGCCGGAAAGTTGAATCAAGAAAAAGAGATTCACATCAAAGGTGCTCCGGTTAGCGAGGGGATCGCGATTGGCATTCCGGTTTTTCTTTCTTCTGAAGGCGAGGAGGTTCCTGATTTTCCAATTACGACGGGCGAGGTTGAAACTGAAATCGCCAGATACCGGCAAGCACTTTCGTCAAGCCGCTTCGATTTGAAAAAACTTCAAGATGATTTGACTGAAGAAGGGTCCAGCGAAATAGCGTCCATTATTGGAACGCATATTGAAATGCTAGACGATCCTCTGATGACGACTCACATGGAGTCTAAAATCCGCGAGATGCTTAAGAATACGGAAGCTGTTTTTCATACTGTGATTCATGATTATGAGCAGCGGTTCAGCGAAACTCCTGATGGTTTTTTTAAGCAGCGCCTCACCGATGTCAGGGATTTATCTCAAAGAGTTCTTAGAAATCTCTGCGATTCCAATAAAGTCTCTTTTGATGAAATCCCTCAAGACGCCATTGTTTTTGCAAAAGAGCTCATTCCTTCGGATACAGCCTCCATTCAAGCCTCTCGCATCAGCGCTTTTGTAACGCAGAGCGGGGGCGGAACTTCCCATGCAGCGTTGATTGCGCGGGCAAAAGGGATTCCGTATGTTTCCAGCGTCAGCATGGACGTATTAGAAAAATCCAATGGGTCGTGTGTCATCGTCGACGGGCGGACGGGCGATATCATTTTGAATCCTAGTGCAGACACGATTGAAAAGTATGAAAAATTAAAAAAACGTCTCATGAAACAATATCAGCAGCTGGAGAAAGATAAAGATCTTCCTGCTGAAACATTGGATGGCTACCATGTTGAGCTCTTTGCCAATATCAATAATTTAGGAGATTTAGAGCTTGCCCATCACCACTGTGCTACCGGGATTGGTCTGTTCAGGTCCGAGTATCTTTTTTTAAAGGACCCGGCTCTATTTTTTGATGAAAAAGGTCAGATAGAAGAGTATAGGAAAATATTTGATCAGGCACAGGGTCTGTTAATGACGTTCCGGGTGATGGATTTAGGGGGAGATAAATATTCCGATCTCTTCCCTGAAATGTCTAGAGAACCTAATCCTGTCTTGGGATGCCGCGGCATTCGTTTTCTTCTCAGAAGACGAGATGTCTTTAGAGTACAGCTAAGAGCTGTTTTACAAGCCGGAGTCGGTCATCGCATTCGGTTTCTGCTTCCTTTAATCACCGATATCCATGAGCTTCGCGAGGTTAAAATCATCATTCAGGGCATCAAAGAAGAGTTGCGCAAGGAAGGCGCTCTATTTCTAGAAGAGACGCCCATTGGGTGTATGCTGGAGGTTCCTTCTGCTGTTCTCATCTGCGATGCGCTTGCGCAAGAGAGTGATTTTCTAGCGCTTGGCACTAACGATCTGATTCAATACATGCTGGGGATTGATCGAAGCAATCCCGGGATGAGCGACTTTTACTATCCGACGCATCCCGGTGTGATTCGTATGATCCGCATGACGCTTCTTGAAACCAAGAGGTATGCAAAATCGATCACGCTTTGCGGAGAGATGGCGTCCAATCCGCTTTTTACGGCCCTTCTTTTAGGAATGGGAGTCAGGCAGTTTTCTTGCGCTCCACGTTTCATTCCTCTCATTAAACGTACCATTAGGCATTTATCGCTCGTCGACGCGGTCGATATTGCCGAACATGTTTTAACTCTAAGAACATCCGCAGACATCTCCAACTATCTTCACGCAGAGACTAAAAAGGTTACCGGCGAGCCGTTATAGCGGTAGTTCTGACGACTGCGTTACTTTCTGGTTTGCATCATTGAAGGCGGCCTGGATGAGATCTTGCAAGCCTTCTATATCATCCTAATATGACAGCGCGGCAACCCCGCCCTTTACGGAGAGGAAGCGTTGCTCCTCTATTTTTTTCGTTTGAAGTCCCTCTGTATTAAGACCATGGGCAAGTTTTAAATAATTATAGCCATCGGCTCGTTGTATCAGACGGCAATGCCTGGAGTTAATGCCTTGGATCACACCCGAATCAGTTTGGATATCGAAATTGCCTGAAGCACGGATAGCAACTCTTCCGACATAGCAGCCTTTCTTTTTTCCGGAGGGAACCTCAGCAGCAACCTGGTCGCCAGTCTGAAAGCCGTTTACTTTTTTTTGCCCTAATAAAAATCCGCGGGGAAAGCCGAAGCGATCGCAGCGGGTCCTTTTGTAAGAGCCTCTGCCAGTAGCTAGAATTTGCTGTGTAGGAATGTTCCAGTTCCCTAGATGATCCAGAGTCCCTGTACAAGCAGCATCTAAAGCATGTGTTTTTGGAATACCAAAACGATAGCGATTATACTTTGTCTGTCCTCCTGTGCCTGCTTCACAAGGAAGAGACAAAGCTGTCAAGGCCTCCCATAGGGCGTTTCGGGAGGTGTTCACAGCGGCGGCATTCTTCAAAGTGGGAACAGACCGGATAGCCTTCTTCGTAAAATCCTTCATTGAAAGATTCCCTTTTCTAAGGTTGCATGAATCACAGGCCAATGTAAGGTTGTCGATGCGATTGGATCCGCCTTTGCTTTTGGGAATGATATGGTCGATCTGCAGCGAGACATTTTTCGCATTGCAGTAAACACAGATGCGTCCCCATTTTTCAAGGAGGTATTCGCGGATTTCGTAACCGAAAAGAGTTCCCTGTGTATATTCAACGCCATCAATTTCTGGATTGAGAAGTTTTTGGGTATCGAAGCGCACTCTTTCGCATGTGATAGCGGTTAAGGGAGCCCATTTTTGCAAGCGTTGAACCCAAGTTAGTACAGTCTGCACACGATGGGATACAGAAGGAGGCAACCACCCTTCCGGTTGTCTTCGATTGTCAAAGCGTTCTTGGCGATACCGTAAAGTAGACCGCCTGCGTCTTCTTAGGCTTGCTCGTGTTTGCTTGGATTTATGAATGGCGTTTCCACGATGCGTGAGTTCCATCAGGAACAAGACAAGTTGTTCTTCTTTATCTTCCCGTACGATGGCGATTCCTGTCGTTTTACTACCTGGATCGATCTTGCAGCGAACAGGCTGCAAGACGCTTTCCCCGTTAGTTCTATCGACAAGGCGAATGACAAATGGATACATAGAATGGATTCTGGCTCTTCTCCTGTTTAATAAAAGCTTTGCCCGTTTTTCAGAGCAAGGCATCAAAGGTTTGTGATGTCTATCTACTACAAATACTACCATAAAATTCCATAAAAATTGCCCTTACGGGCCTTGTAACGGAGCCTTTAGGGCTCGCTCCCCTCGACAATGTTGTATAGCGGCACGTACTCTAATCCGTTTCGTGCTTACCCTATCGCTTGTCTGCAACCAGAGTTTCGAGAGGGCAGAACTGAGGAAGCATTCTGCCGTCGGTC
>JBGPMV010000061.1:0-8802 GCA_041487155.1 Rhabdochlamydiaceae bacterium | reverse complement strand
TGCAGATATAAAAATAACGCCGACGCTGTCGGCGCAATAAATGTTGTAGAGCGAGGACTTCGCTTGTTAGCCTGTGGAGAGAGGGTGCATTTAGGCCGCTCGAAGAAGCAGGAACCCACCGAAGTGAGTCAGTTAGTTTTTAACTGAACGCCGTAGGAATCCCCTTCCTTTAGGGAGGGGAGGATGTCAAAGATTCCTAAGAGTAACAATACAATGCCGCCAATGGAGCAAGCCTGATGAACGATCTTTTTATACGTAGAACCTTCGCTGGGTAGAACTGTCGGTAGGACGTAGATTTTCAAACCGAGTAAAGCTGTTCCTGCAAGTGCGTAGAGCGTGGCTTTATAAACAGAATCAACCTGTTGTTCAATAAATGTCTTACAGTCTTTGAGCTGTGGAGTAGCCAGAGCGCCTATCATTGTCGATTGTGCGTGCATTGATCCTAGATAAGCCAAGAGTTTTACAGCGCCTTCCATGTTAGCGTCATATGCTTTATCCTTAATTTCGGCCCATAACGTTGTGCATTGGCCTAAGAGGCCTTGGTAAGCTTGTATATAAACACTCATGTTGTCTCCCCAAAAAATATGCGTGAGTCCAATTTTAACGGATGGGCGTTTTATTTATAGTAAAATACTTTCTTTAATCGCCAAAATTAAAAAAAAAACTTGCTTTTCCATAATATGAAATTCTTGACAGCATAATCTTAGGGAGGCGGGAGGATCCAGCGGCCTTGTGGAATTGTTGGCGGTCTATTTCGTACACCAGCATTGGACAAAATGGATGTGGGAATGTCTGCAGTGGAAGAAATGGACTGGTTGTTCTCATAGCTTAGGTTAATAGGGTAGGTGATTCCACTCTGCGTAAAAGGGCACGGATCGAAAAAGCCCATCCCGATATAGGGATAAAAACCTAAGAGTGTATGATAGAGGTTATTGTACGTAATAATGTTCGTAGGGATGGGCGCCTCAAGCCAATAATTGCCGGTATAGTCAATATCACCATAGGTCACGCAGCCTCCGCTATCGCTTCCGTAGGGAATGTTGTTCTGGAGGTAGTAGGGCGGATATAGAAGAAAGAAGGGGTCGCCGATTCTCGGAGGGGGGCCGTAAAAGGTAATTCCAATGGTGTTATTATACGAAGCGTTCGATCGTAATTGTATATACCGGCTTCCTCCATCGGTATAAAAAATATTGCTGCCGCCAGCAGGCCGTTTTCCGTAAGCAACGTTTCCTTCAATGAGCAGCCCTTTGGAAGGCGAGGGGCCTTGTTGCCCTGTGGTATAAATGGCGCCGGCATCCCATAAAACATTGACGAAATCGACAATTTTATTTTTAAGAATTTTACATCCGGAATTAGGTGTCGGCGAGTTAATTGCGCCCCACTGCCCGCTGGAAGCATGGGGCAGTCCGGGAAAGCTGCCCACATCGAGGAGGCCCCAGCCCCAGCCGATGGCGATTCCCGACCAGGGAACGTTGACGATGGTGTTGTGAATAATGATTGTATTTTGAGTAAAACCTACAAAAATGCCGGCCGCATCAACATATTCATTTGCAACAGCGCTGATGAGATTGTTGGTAATGAGATTGTTATTTAGGATAAAACCGGAATTACTCGGGTGAGAATCCATGGCTGTGACTGCTCCGAGCTCGATTGCAGAGGATGAAATATCTGTGAACAGATTGCTATCTACCGTGTTGTTGCAGCTCCCGGGGCCAAATTGAAGGCCTACAGCACCAAGATGCTCAAAAATATTGCCATAGAATGCAATCTTGTTTGCAAATGTAAATGAGATGTTTCCAGGGGTAGGTACGACATTCTGATCGTGACCAATAAAGTTGGATGAATGGCTTGCTCCGACTAGAAGTTGGCCGCTTTGGTCAGAAACATATCCATCAGGACTGCTGGGCCCCAGCCAAGTTGCATAGCTAAAGGTCAATCCCTCGAACCGGATATTATGAATGGGCGCCCCAAGAGTTCCTTTCCCTACAATGAGAGTTTCAAGAAGGGGTAGTTCAACATCAGCTGTATTTATATCCTCTCCGGGCAGGGGGAGGTAGTATAAATAGTTCGCTGTACGATCTAAATACCACTGACCGGGCAGGGTGAGGAACTCAAGCGCATTTTCAAATCGCGTGACTTGCCAAAAACTCCATTCCCCGGGCTTGCCCGTCGAAATGTCAAAGTAGACATTTGCGTTGTTCCAAGCCGGCTGCTCTAGAGTTATGAGGCCATTTGCCGGAGGGTTATAAGGCGTAATCGTACTGAGCGGCACTCTCATCATTTTCCATTGGGTCACGATGACGGCTTCAATATCTTGCGGATTTTTCCACAACATGGGGTCAACAATACACGGAGGTGGAGGGGTTAAACAAGTTGGGATAAATTCGATTCCGCCGTTTGTTCCCCCGCTTATCCACTGAGGGAGAAATCCGGGAGGATAAGGCGGCGTCTGCGCCCGCTCTGCTCGATTGCCATTGACGTAGAGCTGTCGTGATTGGTAGGCGCTCACTGGGGCCCGGTAGATCCCAAGCAGTGGGTCGCTCAGGCTCCAACCGGTTATCTGGACCGCGCCGGAAATGATGGGGCTGTTTCCGCCTGCTGCGGTGTAGACCACATCGTGGCCTTTTCGGCCGGAGTCCCTTGCGTCAAGCACGAGCGGCTGATCAAGCCGGTAGGTTCCTTCTTCAATGTAAACGTAGATGTCTTGATTTTCAAATGCCGATGACGGCAAAGCGCGCACAGCATCACGCGCTCGCGCTAAAGTCAGAAATGGGGCTTGTTTCGTTCCGGGATTGGCATCATTGCCACTGGGTGAAACCCAAAATGAAATGCACGTCCCTGTCAGATTGACAGAGGCCAACGCTTGTTTTTGACTGCAGACAAATTCGTCGTAAAATTCATTTAAATAGTCGAGAGAAAGTATATTATTTTGGGCATAAACAAATGCAGAAGAGGCGCAAGCAATAAGAATAACCAAGAATCTCATAAGCTTTTCCATTTTGACTACTCCAGTCTTAGCTGAATCTCAAGCGATGATATCAAAATTTTGGAATAGTTTTCTATACTTCCTTTAGTTTTTATTTTACTTAGCCAAAAGTTCTGGAGAGTAGCAAGAAAAAGGCTTTTCAAAGACACTCTTAAAAAGACATAGCTGGTTGCGCGAGCAGTGAATGCACTGTTGCACCAACATCAGCCAGAGGACAGTGAAGACGGATGAGATCAGGATGATGGTAGAATGCATTTGTCTGAGGCCCAAGCTCAAATGCTAAAGAGTCTTCGCTATGAAGAAAGACTTTCTTTCCTCTTGCAATTGCAAATCCCAACTCAAGATGAGTCCCATTCCCTCCCGGAAGGAGGACAACAACAAAATCGACTTTCGAAATGCCGTCTAGTTCAAGCGTTGCCACCTCTCGTAGACGTTCCTTGCTAACCGACTTCACACTTCCATGCAAAGTCCAATCATATGAAATTTCATGACCGTATAGTCCTAGGGCATCTCTGACTGTATGATGGGCCGTCATTCTCGAAAGTGATGTCGCAATATAATATTTCATCAGTTTTTTTTGAGCTTCCAACAAAGAAGTAAGTTTATCAATCGTTTTTATTTTACCCAATCAAAAAGTTCTGAGTACCTAGTTAAGTTGTTTTATTGCATCGTTTTTCTGAACGTGCTAAACAGCAGTTATGTACGAGAGCAAACATCGACCTTTAATTCCAGCCCACGCATTCATGCGACGGATGTTACGCCATCTTCTCATTGGTTTTACCATCATTTTTGTCTCCCTTTTCATAGGAATGTGCGGCTATCACCACTATGAAGGAATGGATTGGGTTACTTCCTATGAAAATGCCTCTATGATTTTATCAGGGATGGGACCGGTCGATCCTTTGTATACAGAAAAGGGGAAGATTTTTGCTGGTACTTACGCGCTTTTTAGCGGCATTATTTTCTTAATTGTCATTGCAATCTTCATTGCCCCGCTTTTCCATCGGTTCTTTCACAAGTTCATGATTAAAGATGTAAAGTAGCTTCATTTTCTGAGCTCAGTATTTCTTCAGCGTAAACCTGAATAAAGTGAACTTCTGTAACATCAGGAGGACTTTGTCCTTCCATGTAGAGCTTTTTGATTTTTTCTTTATCGACAATCTCTTTCATTTTAACGGCACCGAGCTGTTTTGCACTCTCAAGAGAGGTTTTAATTGAAAGTAGCGAAGCTCGTTTTATTCGATATCCCGGAATAGAGACCGTGGGGGTTTCTTGCGGGAGCAATTCTAAAACTTCGGACACTAACACTTTTTTTTGCTTTTCCAGCTCGTCAATTAGCTGCCGCAGCTCAACATACTTAGCTATTTTTGCTTCTAAACTCATTTCATCCCCCTTTTCCAAGGAGCGTATTAGTATCTCCACTTATTTCCCAGAAAATCTTTCGCACATTAGGACTTGATCTTTTGGGTTATAATGTAAAACTTTTCTTCCGAGATGCCCTCGATTTTGATGCGTTTTAACCTTGAGGTGTGCCCACTGATGATTTCAATGTGCGATTTAGCTATATCAAGCAGTTCTGCAAGAAAATCAATAAGCTCCTCATTCACACGTCCTTTTTCAGGCACGCCTCGAATGCGGAGGCAGAGGAGATTTTCCCTCCAGCCCACGAGCTGATTTTTTGAGGCATTAGGAGTGATTTTTAACATGATGAAAATGGGCAAAAAGTGATTCCTCCATTAGGGCTGAATACTAAATCTTTAGAGAGGAGCGTACTCAGAATTGAGAAACTTCTCCAGGCAAAAGTTCTCAAGCGGATGGTCATTATCTTCGTGCAACCAAACTTGCAAGAAGCTTGATGTCGTGACATCCAAATCCACAGCAGCCGCCGACAAATTTCAAGTCATAGCGGCGGCCTATCTCAGCAATCCTCTGTAAAGAGTCGGCTTTTCTGGGCTCTTCTAATGCCTCTCCAGTTTCATAGCTAGAGGGATTTGCATCCCATGAATTGGGGTAAAAGCCGATTATCCGCTGGATGAGGTTTTTATCTTCAAATGAAGCAATCACATGATCAAACGCGTAAGGCGAGCAGCAATTCAACGAAAACCCTTCCACAAATCTTGAGGTTTCACGGTCAATGAGCGAAATGGCATACTCGACTGTTTTTCCATTCAGCAAAAGCCCTTGACGATCTACGACGAAGCTTAAGATTAAAGGCAGATGAAGGGACTGCGCAGCTAGGCTGATCCCTAAAGCCTCGCGGTCGGTTCCTATGGTCTCATGCAAAATCACCACATCAGAAAGCGTGAGTCCAAAGCGATGGAGCACCTCAATGCAGAGCTCATATTGCTTTTTGGCAAATAACTGCGCCCCTAGAGCGTCCGGAGCGAGCTCGGGCCTATAGCAATCATTAGCAGGACCTAGAGAGATGGCGATCCGTTCATCGTTTTTGCCCAAAGCGGCTAAAAGAGCTTCCAGGCTTAGGCTGAGCAGCTCTTTGTAGAGGTCAATAAAGCCTTCTTTTAGGAGCGATCGCAAAAAGAACGCATTGACTGTCGGCATTGTGGCACCTGCTTGCACGTAGCCTTTTGCAATCTGCTCCACGGCAAGGCGGTACTCCTGTAACCGTTGATGTTTGATAGCTAGGTTGGATAACACAGACCCATAAGGGCCAAATAAAATTTTCACAATACTCCTAAGGTTGTAGATCGCTGAAACTGAGCGCTTAGGAGCAAAGACAGAACATGCTTGCGCCTAAGCGCTTCGCATGGACATAGGAGATTTAGAAATTCCTTGAGGATAGGTCATTCCATGATTTTAGCAGAATCTGGGGTTTCTCTCAAGGGCTGGGCTGGGTTAAGCTGCGAGATCTATGTCGAGGAGTTGAGATCGGACGGAAGTTGGCGCAGAGGGTGTTTAAAAAATTTGCTTGGAAGTTATTGGTAACGACAAGGTATCCAAACAGCGCTCTAAGGAAAAGAAGAGCAGATTTGCGAGGGCAGTAAATGAGTGAAAAAGACGGGCTCTTTTGATTTTTTTCAATACAGTAGTCAAATAATACAAAAAATGGGATATCTAATTTTAAGAGTCGTTAATTTACAGGGAGTATATTTGTGCTTCGTATAATTTTAATCGTTATTTTGGTTTTGCTTCTGATTGGTGCGCTTCCTAGATGGGACTACAGTCAGGACTGGGGTTATGCACCTACTGGCATTTTGACAACGATATTGATCGTTATCTTGATCCTTTGGCTGTTAGGCATAGTCTAAGAAGAAATCTTGAAGGTAGAGAAAGTTTTTGTTATCTTGAAATGCCAAGATCAAGAATAGAGGTTTTTTCATGTCTTCAGATAAAACAATTATACTTCCACACTCTCATGAAGAAGTAGATATCGACCATCCCCTATATCCCATCACTCAGCCTAGAGAAGAAGGGTATCTCAAGGTTTCTGACATACACACCCTCTATTACGCAGTTTATGGCAACCCCAAGGGCATTCCTGTCGTTATCTTACATGGAGGTCCTGGAGCCGGCTGCTCTGATGCGCTATCCCGTTTTTTTGACCTGAATGAATGGAACGTTATCATGTTTGATCAAAGAGGGGCGATGCGATCTGAGCCTTTCTGCTCTATGGAAGAAAATAGTCCGCAGCATTCTATCCAAGATATTGAAGCCTTGAGAAAACATTTAGGCATTGAAAAATGGGTGGTATTCGGGGGGTCGTGGGGATCTGCTTTATCTGTTTTATACGGACAAGAACACCCTGAGCAATGCTTAGGATTTATTCTGAGAGGAGTCTTTTTGGGACGGCAGCAAGATTACTTACATTTGCTCTATGCAATGGGGAAAATATTTCCTGAAGCTTATAAGCCGTTTCTAAATCATATCCCTGAGCAAGAGCGCGGTGATCTGCTCTCTGCCTATTATCGTAGGATCATGGATCCTAATCCAGAAGTTCACATGCAAGCTGCCCGTACATTTATTGAGTACGATTCTATCTGTTCTACGCATGCTCCAAATCCCGAAGAAGTGAAAAAATTAGTTCGAAACGAACGGCTCAGCTTAAGTATGACAAGGCCGTTTCTTCATTATTCTGTGAATCGTTTTTTTCTGGAGCCCGATCAAATCTTATCCCGCATGGGTAGGATTGCGCATCTTCCTGCGATTATTATTAACGGTCGCTGGGATGCAATAACCCTTCCTGAGATGGCTTTTTCTCTGCACCAGCACTGGCCTAATAGCACCCTTTGGATGTGCCCTCAAGGAGGGCACTCTTCAAACGATCCCGCGATTGCCAAAGCTTTAGCAAAAGCGTCTGACTTGTTTCTTGAAAAAATGAAGTAAACCTGCTCCTAGAATGAAACTCCCAAACTCACATTCAAGCCTGTGAAAATATAGGAATTACTAGGAAGTCCCAAGACGAGCCCCGTCTTTGTTTTCGCAGTGCTGCGGCCATCATGCCAAGTTTCGAAAAAGGGAGAGACGATGATAGACAAACGGTCTGAGTAAACGTTGAAGGTAAGAGGAATCTCTACAAAAAAGTTGGAGAGTTTATTCTTCAGGCTCCATTGAGCTCCGCTAAGCGGCTGTAGCCGTACCACGGAGAACACTTGCGGCATCCATTGAAAATTGCATCCCCAAGAGAAGATCGAATTGACTTTATTCTCAAAGAGAAACCCTAGAGGTACGTAAAATTCTGTATAGTCCATTTCCAGAGAAGCTGAATGAACGCTAACTTTTTCAGCTAAATAACGAACGCCAACGCCTGAAAAAAGGGTGAGTCTATTATTGCCGATTCTCTTTTTTCCAAAGGTATATCCCAGCCGCTCTTGACCGTTGAAATCTTGGATTTTGCGATGGGTTGCGCTGTGCTTTGTCATTCCGGAGCGCCAGCTGAAAGCTGCCGCAGCGTAAATCGAGTCTTGAGGCCGGTATTCATAAATCGCAAAGGTTCCACCCAGACTGCCTTTAGTTGAGTGATTTCCCTTCGGTTTTATACGAGCGTAAGAGTAGTTACCGCCGATTTGAACCCGCTGAGGAAAGTTATGCAAGGTCGTCTTTTGCTCTGTTGGAAGATTGCGAGGAGCTTGATTAGAGGCCGCCACCTTGCAGAACAGGTTCGCAGCTTCTATATTCATATTTAGGTCAGAGGGGGCAGGTTCTGATACTTCTAGCGTGCCATCTGCATAGAGCGCAAGGCTTGAAAGCATGATAAGTATTCCATAACGTAATTCCATCGAAAAATCCTTGTTTACTAAAATTTGTACTTGATGCACACTCTAGTGGAACGCGACAAAACTTGTCCAGAAAATTTGTAAGGAACACGATGAAGTACCGAAATTTTTTATGGTTTATCCTTCTCTCCAAGGGCCTTTTTGCAGCAGGAATTTTCGATTCAAAATCAAACCTAAATGACTATGTTGCAGAAACAGAAGTTTTCTACGAAGAATACATGGCCGAACAAATCCTCATTGATGGAGGGGTAGGTATAGGCGCTCCCGGATCTTCATTTACTCCACCGGCTCTTCCGGCTCCTCCTCCCAATCCTCCAGCTCCTGCTCCAGTGGTAGGTTTTTTACCGATTGTCATCGTCAATAACAGCGGGTTTGCTGATTCAGATGTGTACCTTACGATCATTGGAGCTCAAGTAATTGGTACGATAGCCCAAACGACAAAGATGTACATGACATTTACTGCGGGCGGAATCGGTTCCTATACCCTCGTAGCCGGCAGCGGTTCGGTGCCCAATGTTCAGCTGAGTTCTATCACTCCGATGGCGTCGCACACCTATGCGCTATACATCCCGGCACTTGCGGGAT
>JBGPMV010000060.1:0-8813 GCA_041487155.1 Rhabdochlamydiaceae bacterium | reverse complement strand
TAAAATAGCCGCCGGTGCGTCGGTTAAAAGTCTGTGGAGCTGCCCTAACTTAAGGGAGCTATGAAGCAGGAATCTTTCCCGTTTACGGGAGAGAGGTTCAAGAATTCTCAAATATTCAAAGAAAAACATACAGAGGTCTTTTAATTATCGCAACATGCATTAAGCGGCATTTGTAGCAGATTAGGTTTCATTTGCTGATTCAAGTGAAAACCATCGATTTCATATATTCAATGGGCAAATGATGAAGCTGCTAGCAAAAATTGGTCGGCGCTGTGCCAAAGCGAGATAAAAAAGCTACTGAACTAATCTGAATCTGGGCTGTGATTGTCCATGAATCGTAATGTTTTCTAGAAACATGCCCAATGGACGAACCCAAACATCGCCTTCTCCATATTGGGCCTGGTAGACAACCAGTTCTTCCAGCGTTTCACTATGGCGGCCTACACCAAGAATCTTGTACCGAAGGCCTCTATAATGCTCATAAAGACTGCCAACCACGATCGATTTGGCTACAGACGAAAAACAAGGTAAAGCTTCTTGGCTCATGAAGATTCTTCTTTTGCTTTTTTCCTTCCCATTTCATAGACGGGATAGATATCTATTACGGTTTCTTCGTAAGGGTGCGCTTTTTTTATCGCTTCCAGCACAGGCGCCAGCACTGCACGGGAGCAGACTGTCTCAATGCGTTCCTCAACAACTTCTTCCAGCACGCCTTCTTGTCCGATGTGGGGATTGGATCCCTTATGAGGCATAAATCTGCCGATGCCCTTTACCGAATAACTGCAATACGAATAGTCGCCAACCTTGCCCGCGCCTGCTTTGCCCATCGCTTCTCGTACTATATCTGCATGAGTTTCGGGGACAGTGATTACAATTGTCACATATTCTGATAATTCCAAAGGATTGACCTCTTGCTTTGTTTCAAGACCATAGCAGTTTTCAAAATTGAATACAGCAATGAGAGAAAAAATCAGCGTTAACCAGTATATGCAACTCCTGAAAAATAAGAGCAGAGTGGGATTGAACCATTGATGAGAGGGTTATGAGTCCCATCCTCAGTATAACTCTGAACGAAATAAAGTTATCCAAAGTCATCTTTTCCTCTCAAGAAAATTAAGGTCTAGTTCAGATGGGTTCTAAAAAATGCAGTTGGTTTCCAGTCGTTTGCGGAAAATTAAAGGGATTCCTCGGGATCTAAGCTCTCACGGTTCGTGATGACTTTTTGAATGGCTTCATGGAGCTCTTCTTCGCATTGAAGCTTTTCTTCCTTTCTTTGAAGTTCTTCGAACTTCTCATATTCAGTAAGGGCCAGCTCTTTGGCAATTTCTGCCGAAATCGAACCCGCATGGGTTAAGATTTTCTCATCGTTAACCTGCAAAAATGCATCGAGCTTGGTTTTCCAATCGGCCATATACATGACTTTTCGATGACTGGCTTGCCGTTCGGCAAAGTCCAAGTATTGGCTCACCAATTGTTCTAAGTTTTTGATTTCGTCATGATTGAGATAGTTTTTGGCAATCTCTACATCTCTTTTCGTCATTTTTTTACCTCGGCGCACTCCATCCCAGGTCTTTAAGCCAAGATTGGGACTCGCCGCACTAACCCGGTTATGAATGATCTCTGCAGCGGTCAATCCCGTTACCGCATAGAGAAGCTTGTTTTGCACAGTCTTAAAAAATTCCTGGGTCATGGAGTGCTGTGGATCGTAGTCGGCGCTTAGCGTGTAGATATCCCGTATTTTTTGGTAGAAATGCTTCTCCGACGTTCGAATCGCTCTAATACGATCCAAAAGTTCATCAAAGTAAGCAAGTCCGCCAGGACTACTCAAACGCTCGTCATCTAATGTAAACCCCTTAATAACAAATTCTTGTAGCCTCTCAGAGGCCCATTTACGGAATTGCACTCCTCGATGGGAACGAACGCGATAGCCAACAGCGAGAATCATTTTCAAATCATAAAAATCGACTTCACGGAAAATTTGCCGCTTTCCCTCCATTTGAACTATTCGATATTTTCGAATAGTTGCTTCAGGGAGAAGCTCTTGTTCCTTGTAAAGTTCTTTAATATGATAATTTATGGTGTTGATGCCTACACCAAAAAGCTCGGCAAGCAGCTTTTGATTCAGCCATACAGAGCCGTCATGCAAGCGAACCTCGATCCGCTGACGGCCATCTTCAGTTTGGTAGAGTAGAATTTGACCTTGATTCATCATTTTTTCATCGGACATAGCGTACCTTAAATATGAAACATGGGGCAGGCTGGAATTGAACCAGCGACCAACGGGTTATGAGTCCGCCGCTCTAACCACTGAGCTACTGCCCCCTAAGACTTCTTTGGAAGAGGTTAGGGGATATCATACTGAACTGGGGTGGGCTTGTGCAATGTAAAATAATTTTTGGATTTTATCAGCCAGTCAGATATAGAGACATTTAGAACAGGTTGCAAGGAGCATTATGCTGTGTAGGTCAGTCGTCCTATCTTCTCTATTTTTGATGAGCTTGGGAGCAAACGAGGGAGGAGAAATTGTAAAAATTGATCCAGAACTCTCCGTGATTAAGGGGGGAGATCAGCTTCCAGTTGAGAGCTTTGAGCATGCAACCGATCCGTATCTTGAAGGGTATATTCAGTCTCTGATCGATACTAACTACTATGAATTCAATGTGATTGTCGTGGTCAAAGACCACCATGTAACCCTCTATAACCTTCCCAACAACGACCTGATCGCAAAGAGTATTGTTTCGTATATCCAGGATTTACCGGGCGTGAAGTCGGTTGAGGTGAAGAAAGAGCTGACATCGGAAGAGGTCATTGCTCGCAAAAAATATACAGAAGCGCCGCGTGTGTCAGGGGTTTGGTTCCCGCAGACGACGGTTCTCTTCCAGCCACTCGTAGCCGATCCAAGAGAGCCCGTCTACTCTGTGAATTACCGAGCCGGCGACAGGGTCATGGGCAGAAAAGCTGTTGCAGTCTCCTTGGGGGATGACTTTCCCTTTTTTAGATGGCTGAACGTCAATGGATCGGGCGCAGATGTCCAGATTGGGATTTCAGCAGGGGTCTGGGCTGTCTTTAACTTCAGCCACGTGCCTCATAGAGGCGACGGCGATTGCGAGCTGATGAACACCGACTATTTGGTGGGCATTCCGGTCTCGTATTCCAGCAATAAATGGTCGTTCCGTTTGCGCCCCTACCATATTTCCGGGCACTTGGGCGATGAGCTGATTGTCGACCATCCTAAATATCTCAAGAAAAGAAAAAATCCGAGCTTTGAGGCGGTTGACTGGATCAACTCGTATCAATTTTCCAGCGGGCTAAGAGTTTATGGCGGACCCGGCGTTGTGTATCACAGCGATCCTTCATTTAGACTAAAACCGCTCTATGTGATGTATGGAGCAGAAGTCCGTTTATTTGGTCAGAAGCTCTACTATCACCGTCTATATGGAACGCCGTTTTTTGCAGCCAACCTAGAAAACTGGGAGCAGCATCACTGGGATCTAGATATGACATTCAAGATGGGATACGAGCTGAGCAAGCTGCAAGGCGTCGGCCGCAAGATGAGGCTGTATGTCGCCTACCATGAGGGTTTTTCATATGAAGGGCAGTTCTTTAATAAGCGCACGCAATATGGAGAACTGGGCTTTTCCTGGGGGTTCTAAGGCAAAACAAACCCTTTTTCGTAGATGGGGCCTTGGGGACCTATCTTGAGCGTTCCGCTGAAGAACTGCGTGTAGATTTTGAGTCCATCGGCAGCTCCTCGTACACAGAAAAAGCAGTTGCTGATCCATTCCGATCCGGCGATGGTTCCCGATTTAAGATTGCACTGGAACCGGTGGGTGATTTTTTCAGACCAGTATTCGGGCTCTCCAAAGAGCAGAATAGGTGTGGCCGTCGTTGCGCCGACTTTCCTTCGAACCTCTTCTAAAGCATACTCAAAATCGGTGCCGATGCCTCCCATCAAAAAGAGAGGAAAATCGAGATTGAACTCCGATTGCCTTTCGACGAGTTTATCCAAACGGTAAGTCATCTTAGCATCGATGTAGGGGTTTTGGTTTTGTTCATTCATGACCGATCCCTTTTTCCCCCGGAAATCCATAATGTTCGCGCACGAGAGGATGCCGAGCGATTTGGCAACACGGTTGCCCATACTCATCGTCCCGGGGCCGCCTCCGGAGACGAGCGCGATAGGGATATCGGGATTTAAGAGGGGATGGTTTACTTCGTTCCGGAGTTTTAAAACTCCCCGGAGGAGCTCTGTCAGTTCTTTATCAAAATCGAGTTCCAGAAGGTTGGAGCCGTAAATCCCGAAAAGCGTCGCTTTCAAAAAGGTTTCAGTGAATTCAGGGGGGACGAACATTCCTGAATCCTTTCCAGGCTTTGGAAGGTACTGGAGCACTTTTTGAGAGGTTCTATCGACCCAATACGTCGGTATGCCGAATTTTGCCAGATCAAGCAGCATGGAGCGGTCCTCATGGGAAAAAAACTCTCCATAGGTCAGAGAAGGCGACTCAAAATAAATCCGTTTGAGATACCTGTGGATCTGATCGTTGAGCAACATTTGCTTCAATAAAGGCGAAGGAAAATACCGGCTAAGAAGGATGCCTTCGCTGGTAATAATGCCATCTTCTATCGCTTTCAAGAACGGATAAGAGGGTTGCTGGTGGATGTATTTTTCGACAGCGGCCGCTTGACGGTTGGGATTAATCACCCCCGGAAACTCGCTCATGCGCGGCTCACGCGCGATCCAATCAGTCGGTTTTAGTTTGACGAGCTGCTCTCCTTTAACCACAAACACCGCGGCAAGATGATGCAGGGGCGCCGGCGCTGTTTCAAACGCTTTAAAGAGCGCTTGCGGCTCTTCTAACACTGCCTGCAGCTGATCGCGGTCGGCAAAAAAGACATGCTCGCGATGAGGCTCTAATGTGTAAAATTCAAGAGGGATGTCTCGCAGCTCTTTTTCCGACGAGCCGAACAGCTCATAGACATCTCCCGAAGCTTGCGTGTCGGGCTGCAGCACAGAGGCCGACGTGTGAAACACTCCCTGGGGAAGCATATCCCCGATGACTCTTCCAAAAACCGTCCGAATATGCAGAGGAAGCGTTTTCACAAGAAGAATATCTCCCGCATGCACCATCCTCGGAGCATCGGGGTTCCACTCCTGATCGAGCTGAAGCAGTTTTCTCAGCACCGCATCCGGATCAAGCAGCCCCTTCGCAAGTGTCGGAAGCAGTCCTTCTACTGACTTATTATACGTCACCACGCCCTCTAAAAGCGCAATATAGGCCACCGCGCGCCCCTCGATCTTTTCTAAAATGAGCCCATCGGTTCCTTGCAGCCCTCCGAGCAACAGTAAAGGCCTGCCCTCCCGGTCTGACCTCCCAAACATCCGCGTGAGGTATTCAGGATCGCGCACCCGCCGCCGCTCATCCGCCGCAAAAAGTTTTCCGATATAGGCCCCGGGAGTCAATAGCGGAAGCATCAGTTTTGCAAGGGGGCCAAGCGCATCGATCTTGAGCCGGCAGATCGCCTTATGTTGATGGGGGATAAGCTCAAGCTCTAAAAGGGTCGCATTCAAACCCAGCTGGGCCAGCGTGCTCTTAAAGTTAAAAATCACATACTCTTTTGGGATCAAGTATCCCACAAAAAAGGGGGAGATGTTATCGATCTCAACTTGGACGTGAGATTCTTCAATCCGCGTGATTTTACCATCCGGTGTGACAAGGTCGTAGTGGTCTGCGGATAAATAGCTCTCCATGACCGCATCGTAATGCCCTCTGGACAAGTTGTCAAACGTTCGATTCAAATATTTCTTATATATCCGAAGGAGGTGTAGAATTTAAAATTTGCATATGTTAAAACAGATGGCACAAAACTTGGAGTAGGTATGAGTGGAGCAATTAGACCGGCAGGCCCAGAGAAGATATTTGAGGTTACAGTTGTGAAGATTGGTGATAGAGACTGGGTGTGTTGCATAACTCTCTATAAGGAGCCCGTTTTTAGACTCTAAATTGAGCAAACAAAACTTGTTCATAATCAAACAGTTAAATTTTTGTACTGAGGGTTATGCAACACCCCCCACGGGCGTCAGTTGTTATTTTTGAATAATCTCGGTCTCGTTATATAATGGGATTTATGCAAACAAGGTCACTGGGCACACATGATGGCTCTTTTCATGCAGACGAGGTTACGGCGGCTGCGCTGTTGCTTGTCTTCAACCGGATTGATCGGGATCGGATTGTCCGGTCGCGGGAGCTGAGTGTTTTGGATCAATGCGAGTATGTCTGCGATGTGGGAAGCGTGTACGATCCGTCAAGGAAGCGGTTTGATCATCATCAGGTCGATTATCAGGGAGAACTGAGCAGCGCGGGGATGGTGCTGCGGTACCTGTTTGATCAGGGTGTCATCGACAAGAAAATATTTGAATTTTACAATGAGTCGCTGATTTTAGGGGTCGATGCGCATGATAATGGTCGGGTGGTGCTGGAGGTGGGGGTTTGTACGTTTTCTCAGGTGATCGCGAATTTTGTGCCGCCGGTTTACGATGCGCCGGTTGAAGTGATGCGGCATGCGTTTGATGAGGCGGTCGATTTTACGGCGGGGCATTTGAGAAGGCTGCTCGAGCGGTATAAATATGTCGAGGAGTGCCGCGAGGTTGTGGAGGCGGCGATGTCAAAGCAGGGGGCGGCTTTGGTCTTTGACCGGGCGATGCCTTGGATGGATGTCTTTTTTGAAATGGGCGGGGAGCGGCATCCGGCGCAATTTGTGATCATGCCGTCGGGGTCTCATTGGAAGCTTAGAGGGATTCCGCCGTCGATCCGAGAGCGGATGAAGGTTCGAATGCCTCTGCCTGAAAAGTGGGCGGGGCTGATGGATGAGCAGCTAAAAAAAGCGTCAGGGATTGAGGGGGCGATTTTTTGCCACAAGGGGCGCTTTATCTCGGTGTGGGAAACGAAAGAAGATGCAATGAAAGCTTTGGAGCGGGTGGTTGGATGACAATTTTTGGACAAATTATTGAAGGAAAACTTCCTGCGGAGAAGGTTTTTGAAAATGAGCGGATACTGGTGATCAAAGATAAATATCCGGTGGCTCCTGTCCATCTGTTGATCATGCCTAAAAAGGCGATTCCTAATTTGCAGGCGGTGGGGCCGGAGGATTTAGGGCTTATTTCTGAGATCGTGCAGGTGGCTCAGCAGATGGCGGAGCAGTTTGAGGTTGCGGATGGATACCGACTTGTGACAAATAATGGAGAAGAGGGCGGGCAGGTGATTTTTCATCTCCATTTTCACTTGATCGGGGGGCGCAGGTTGACACATCTGGCATGAGAAGGTTTTTAACGGCTTCGTTATTTTTGATGGGATCTTTAGCTGCGTCTGAAGAAGAGGCGGCGCGTCAGATCTATGCCCATTTAAAAATCCATGATGCGAGGGCAGCAGTTGAGGTGGGGAAAGAGTTTTTGGAGGAGTTTCCGGAGTCTTTACCGATTCGTCTGGCGTATATTCAGGCTCTTTCAGAAAAAGGGGATGAAACGGCGGTTTTCCGAGAGTGGAATGTGAAGCGAGAGGTGTTTGAAAAAGATCGCCATGCACTGGAGATTTTAGCCTGGAGCGTGCTCAAAAAAGGAGAGCTTTCTCCACAGACTCATATTCATCTATCGTCACTTATTGGCGCCTCGATCACGCGGGATGTGCGGGCCGTTCCGATGCTCATTGGAGCGCTTAGGAGCTCTAACGCTATCTTGCGTCTTTTTGGGGTGCGGTTTGCGGCTTATTTAGGCGATGGCGTGCTGCAAGAAGAGCTGGCCCGTTTGATTGAGGAAGAGCAGGTCTGGTTTGTGCGTCAAGAGGTGATCGAAGCGATCGGTCAGCTGCGGATTACCTCTTTAAAGCCGCACCTTGTGAAAATTGTGGGGCATCCTAAAACGATTGCGGAGGAAAAGGTCAAAGCGATTTTGGCTTTGGTCCAAATGTACGACGGCGTCCGGACAAAAGACTTGGATGCTCTTTTGGTGAGCCGGAGGGCAGGGCTTCGGCAGCTGGCGTGCGAGCTGATCGGCTATTTTGATCTCCATGCAGATGCGCCGAAGCTAAATAAACTGTTGGGAGACTCGTCGCCCGATGTCAGAACGTATGCGCTCAAGACGCTGGGATTGATGAACGTCAAAATCAGCCCGGAGGTTTTAGCAAAACTCATGGAGGATAGTTATCCGCAGGTCTCTATTACGGCGGCGTGGGTGGCATGCCGGCAGGGGAGCCCAGAGGGTGTGGAGTCGCTTAAAAAGTGGCTGAAAGATATCCATCCGCGCTGGAGATGGATGGCGGCCTCGATCCTGCCGCGCTGCGGGGCGGTGGCTCAACCACTGATGCAAGAGCAGCTTTTGGCGCATGAAGATTCGTTTGTGAAAGTCAATATTGCGCTGGGTCTTGTCGGGCAGAGAATTCTAGTTGAAAAGGCCAGTCAGGTGATAGATGAATTTTTTCGCGACCCAGAAACAGGCGCAATTATGTGGGATGAGGGGACATCAGTGCAGATGCTGGTTCCCAATATGGAGCGGCACGTCGAACATATCCAAAATTACCCCACGATGGTTGACCAGCTGACCCGCCTGGATTTACTCAACCTGCTGTGCATTCTAAAATATCCTAAAGCGCAAGAGACGGTTAAAGAATATCTCAAAAAAGAGACGCTGGGCGTTACAGGCGCTGCGATTGCGGTGCTTCTTCAAGAGGGAGATGGCGAGTCTCTGGGCGTGATCCGCGAGCTATTAAAGGAGAGCGATCCCCATATACGGTTGCAGGCAGCGCTCATGCTGTCCCTTTACG
>JBGPMV010000059.1:0-8980 GCA_041487155.1 Rhabdochlamydiaceae bacterium | reverse complement strand
TGTATAGAGGCCAAAGACCGACGGCAGAATGCTTCCTCAGTTCTGCCCTCTCGAAACTCTGGTTGCAGACAAGCGATAGGGTAAGCACGAAACGGATTAGAGTACGTGCCGCTATACAACATTGTCGAGGGGAGCGAGCCCTAAAGGATCCTTTACAAGGCCCGTAAGGGCAATTTTTATGGAATTTTATGGTAGTATTTGTAGTAGATAAACATCACAAACCTTTGATGCCTTGCTCCGAAAAACGGGCAAAGCTTTTATTAAATAGGAGAAGGGCTAGAATCCATTCTATGTATCCATTTGTCATTCGCCTTGTCGATAGAACTAACGGAGAAAGCGTCTTGCAGCCTGTTCGCTGCAAGATCGATCCGGGTAGTAAAACGACAGGAATCGCCATCGTACGGGAAGATAAGGAAGAACAACTTGTCTTATTCCTGATGGAACTTACACATCGTGGAAACGCCATTCATAAATCCATGCAAAGACGAGCAAGTCTAAGAAAAAACAGGCGGTCTACTTTACGACATCGCCAAGAACGCTTTAACAATCGAAGAAAACCGGAAGGGTGGCTGCCTCCTTCTGTGTCCCATCGCGTACAGACTGTACTAACTTGGGTTCAACGTTTGCAAAAATGGGCTCCCTTAACCGCTATCACATGCGAAAGGGTTCGCTTCGACGCTCAAAAACTTCTCCATCCAGAAATTGATGGCGTTGAATATACACAAGGAACTCTCTTTGGCTACGAAATCCGCGAATACCTCCTCGAAAAAGGGGGACGCATCTGTGTTTACTGCAATGCGAAAAATGTCCCCCTGCAGATCGACCATATCATTCCCAAAAGCAAAGGCGGATCCAATCGTGTCGACAACCTTACATTGGCCTGTAGTTCATGCAACCTCAAAAAAGGAAATCTTTCGGTGGAGGCTTTTACTAGGAAGCGTATACGACCTGCCGCTTCCTTGAAGAATGCCGCCGCTGTGAACACCACCCGAAACGCCTTATGGAAAGACTTGACAGCTTTGTCTCTTCCTTGTGAAGCAGGCACCGGAGGACAGACAAAGTATAACCGCTATCGTTTTGGTATTCCAAAAACACATGCTTTAGATGCTGCTTGTACAGGGACTCTGGATCATCTAAGGAACTGGAACATTCCAACACAACAGATTCTAGCTACTGGCAGAGGCTCTTACAAAAGGACCCGCTGCGATCGCTTCGGCTTCCCCCGAGGATTTTTATTAGGGCAAAAAAAAGTAAATGGCTTCCAGACGGGCGACCAGATTACTGCCGAGGTTCCCTCCGGAAAAAAGAAAGGGAGTTACGTTGGAAGAGTCGCCATCCGTGCTTCTGGTAATTTCAATATCCAAACGAACTCGGGTGTGGTCCAAGGCATTAACTCCAGACATTGCCGTCTGATACAACGAGCCGATGGCTATCATTATTTAAAACTTACCCCTGCTCTTAAAACAGAGGGATTTCAAACAAAAAAAACAGAGGAGCAGCGCTTCCTCTCCGTCCTAAAGGACGGGGTTTCCGCGCTGTCATATTAGGATGAAGAATTTCTTACAAAACTTGTCAAGGGTGCTGGGCGGAGACAAAATGTTGCGGATCGTCAGCCAATCAAGCGACGTCATCTTAGCCTTTTTTGTCATCACCATCATCATGATGATCATCATCCCTGTCAGCCCTGGCTTCTTAGATAACTTGATTGCCATCAACCTGTCGGTCTCCATTTCGCTGATGATGGTCGCCCTCTATATCCCGAAAGCTGTAAACCTCTCGATGTTCCCCTCCCTGCTCCTCATTACAACCTTGTTCCGCTTGGGGATTGAAATTTCAGCAACCAAGCAAATTCTTCTTTATGCCTACGCAGGACACATCATTCAAACCTTCGGTAACTTTGTGGTGGGAGGAAACTTCGTTGTCGGCGGCGTCGTCTTCTTAATCATTACGATCGTTCAGTTCATCGTGGTGACAAAAGGAGCCGAGAGGGTCGCTGAGGTGGCAGCCCGATTTACCTTGGACGCGATGCCCGGTAAGCAAATGAGTATCGATGCCGATATGCGCAGCGGCATCATCGACTCTAATCAAGCCCGCGAGCTGCGCCTGGCCCTTGCCAAAGAGAGCCAACTCTATGGAGCCATGGACGGAGCGATGAAGTTCGTCAAAGGAGACGTGATTGCAGGTATCGTGATTGCGGTTATTAACATCATCGGGGGACTCATTATCGGCGTCTCGATGCATGGCATGTCGGCGCTGCAAGCGGCCCAAACATATACCCTCCTGTCGATCGGTTCGGGGCTAGTCTCGCAAATCCCCTCACTTCTTATTTCGATGACAGCCGGTATCGTGACAACCCGTGTTTCAAGCGACAAGAAAGATTCTCCGCTCGGTCAAGAGATTAGTTCGCAGCTGCTCAGCCAGCCTAAAGCGATCATGATTGCTTCCGCCGTTCTGTTCTTGATGTCGTTCATTCCGGGATTCCCCCGCACAACTTTTATTATTTTAGCCCTTCTCTTGGGAAGCATCGCTACGACACGTTGGTACAAACTGAGAAAAATCGCCGCAAAAGCTGCGCTGGGAGAAGCCACTGGCATGGGTGCTCCGGCAGATGTCGAAGGACATACCATGGTCCGCGGACGCACT
This sequence comes from Rhabdochlamydiaceae bacterium, assembly GCA_041487155.1. Classification (GTDB taxonomy): domain Bacteria; phylum Chlamydiota; class Chlamydiia; order Chlamydiales; family Rhabdochlamydiaceae; genus PALSA-1444. The sequence goes on along the minus strand of JBGPMV010000059.1, from coordinate 6,337 downwards.
GATGAGTATGCGCTGACGCTTCCCGTGATTTTAGAAATCGGCAAAAGCCTATCAGCTCTCTTGAAAAAAGACCGCGGAGGCTCGACGTTTGTCGAAGAGATGGTCCCTAAAATGAGGCACGCTCTTTATCAAGATTTAGGCGTTCGTTTCCCCGGCGTGCACGTCCGCACCGATGCTCCCAGCTTAGAACCTGATGAATATGCGATCTACCTGAATGAAGTTCCTGTTGTCCGCGGTAAAATCCCCGAAGGATTTTTACTTGTCAACGAACTCCCTGACATCCTTCGTAAATACAACCTCCCCTTCACACAAACCAAAACCGTCTTCGGACAGCCCTCTATTTGGGTCGATACCCGCTACCAAGAAGTGCTCCAAAAAGCCGGCATTAAATTTTGGAAAGCACAAGAAGTCATGATCTTGCACCTCTCGTATTTCTACCGCAATCATGCCAGCGACTTTATCGGCATTCAAGAGGTGCGCGCTATTTTAGAATTCGTTGAAAAATCGTATCCCGACCTCGTCAAAGAAGTCACCCGCCTTGTCCCCCTGCAAAAGCTGACAGAGATTTTTAGACGCCTTGTCCAAGAGCAGATCTCGATCAAAGACCTCCGCACAATTTTGGAAGCGCTCAGCGAATGGGCCCAAACCGAAAAAGACACCGTCCTTTTAACTGAGTACGTCCGCTCCTCCCTCAAACGGTACATCAGTTATAAATACTCGCAAGGACAATCGGTTCTGGCTGTCTACCTTGTCGACCCTGAAATCGAAGATATGGTCCGTGGAGCGATCAAACAAACCTCTGCCGGCTCCTACCTGGCGCTCGACCCCGACGCTGTGCAAATGATCATGCAAGCGATGCGAACCACCATCAGCCCGACCCCCGCAGGAGGCCAGCCTCCCGTGCTGCTGACCGCCATCGACGTCCGCCGCTTCGTCCGCAAGCTGATCGAAGGGGAATTCCCCGACCTACCCGTCGTCTCGTACCAAGAGATCGTCCCCGAAATGAGGATCCAACCCCTCGGAAGAGTCCAGCTCTCCTAGACCCCTATTCCCTAGGAAAACGTGTGAGGTCTCCACGTTTTTCCATGGAAAAACGTGGAGACCTCACACGTTTTCCTAACGAATGATTGATTTTAGGCTCAAAATCGATTATTCTAAATCTATGAAGCGTGATATTGCTAAATCATTAGAGGCCTGGAAGAATTCTGCTAGACGTAAACCCCTCATTCTCAATGGGGCACGACAAGTCGGGAAAACATTTTCATTAAAGAAATTTGGTGAAACAGCCTATCAAAAAGCGGCTTACTTCAATTTTGAGAAAGACGAAAAGCTAGAAGGCTATTTTAAAGAAACCTTAGATCCAAAACAGCTCATTCAAATTCTTGGAATTCACGCAGAGCTAGACATCCAGCCTCACAATACCCTGATCATTTTTGACGAGATCCAAGAGTGCCCTAAAGCCCTCAATAGCCTTAAGTATTTCTGTGAAGAGGCCGGCGATTACCACATCGCTTCAGCAGGCTCGCTTTTAGGAGTCAAAACAGCGCATGAGGAAGGCTTTCCCGTTGGGAAAGTTAACTTTTTGCATCTTTTTCCTCTGAACTTTTTTGAATTCTTATCTGCAACAGGCCATGAAAAAACCCGCGAGTTTTTAGAGCACTATCAAACATGCGAGCCGCTCCCTTCCCCTCTTCATGACAAACTCATTCAGCTCTTAAAACTCTACTTCTTCATTGGAGGCATGCCGGAAGCGGTCGCAAATTATGCTCAGAATAACAACCTGAACGTTGTAAGAGAAATTCAGTTGGAGATTTTAGCCGCCTACGAAAGTGATTTTGCAAAGCACGCGCCATCTACCGAGATCATGAAAATAACAACCGTTTGGAAACAAATCCATCGTCAATTAGCGAAAGAAAACAAAAAGTTCATTTTCGCTGCAATCCGTAAGAGCGCGCGCGGCCGCGATTATGAAGAGGCGATTCAGTGGCTGACCGATGCAGGGCTCATTCATAAAAGCCATCTCATCGAAACACCTAGATTTCCACTTTCTGCCTATGCAGATACCCAAACATTCAAGCTCTTTTTAATTGATGTTGGACTCCTTGGAGCCCAAAGCAACCTCTCCGCGCAAATCATTCTCGAAGCCAATAGTTTATTTACGGAATTTAAAGGATCTTTGACAGAAAACTATATTGCACAAGAGCTGATCTCTACCGATCGGAAAAACATATATTATTGGACAAGTGAAGGGACCGCCAAAGTCGATTTTCTAATAGAAAATGACCATGAAATTCTCCCATTAGAAGTCAAATCAGGCTCTAGCGAGAAAAAAAAGAGCCTTCTTGTTTACGACACAAAATATTCTCCTTCTAAACTGACCCGCGCTACCGCCATGAACTTGAAGCACGATGGAAAAATCTATAACTATCCTCTCTACTTGATCCGTCGATTCCCAGAATTGTAGAAATAATTTTAATCAATAATAGCCTTCTGGTATGAGAAGGATATGTCGGATCCACATGTACCCAGCGTCCAGGGCGTCAGTCAGCAAGGAGCAGCAAAACAAGCTTCCATCAAGCAGGCCCAGGCCCAAAAGCTTTTGCAATACTCGCTCATCCAAGAATCGGCGACCGAAGGGTTTCAGGAGTGGGCCGATCTGAATGCATGGAATCCGATGGCGCTCTCCCGCAACTTCCAAGCACTGGAAAGAAGGGCCCGAGAAAAAGCAAGACCCGAAGAGACCTCTAAAACAGAGAAAGAGGAGGAAGAAGAAGTTCAAGTTGTTGAAAAAATCCAAGAAATAGCCGAAACCTATGAACGAAAAAATCCTGAACTTCAAGCCCGAACACTTCTATCGCTTCAAGCCCGCATCTCAAGGGGCGATTCGCCAGACGAAATCTTACGCAAGCTCAAACAGGTCTATATTGACGTTGCTCTTGTCGATGAGGCCATTGACTTTCTCATGGAAGCTGCCGATGCCGACATGCGGCAAGCGTTGCAGCTCGCCAAAGACGCACTCTACCGCACAAGCGAGCGGGAAGTCAGGGCCGGCCGCAACATGGGCATCCAAGCCCGCAACTTCTCTTCCCAAGGGCTCGGCTCGGCGACAGCCCTCCGCGACCTCTACAGAAACCTCACTGCGAACCCCCGCGATGCCATCACGCTCTTTGAAGAGCTTTCAACCAATTATCCTCTTGATAAGATGAAAGTTCTCATCGATTTCATGCTCCACTCTCTCGGCGCTGATGTAAAAGCAAAAGGGCCCTCCATTTCCCGGGAAGATTTACAGCGGATGATGTCTGAGACCCGCAACATGCAGGCCATTTTAGGGGTCTACCGGTATTTCCTTTCACGGATGAAGCTGATTAGCAGCTCATTTGATCGGCAAGGGCTTGTGCTGCCGCCTCGCATCTCCTTTGATGTACTCGCCCGCCTCTTCGTGAAATTCATCCTAGAGCGGTATCCCAGTGTTGATAAAGCCCTTGTTCTTTCTCATCAGCTCGGCATTTCCGGCGACAAACTGGCCCAAATCATCATCTACCTCCAATACCGCGATGCGATGAGGCAAGTCGCCCCCAGAATGTTCAGAGATGAGCGGCATCGCCAAGATCTTTTACTCTGCTTTATGGATACCTTAGAAAGCCTTGAAGAAAAACTCGAAGAAGAAAAGCAGAAGAAAAAACAGGAGAAGAAGAAAAAATAATGAGACTATCCCACTATGCAGAGCCCAAATCTGCGCAAAAATCTCAAAAAATATTTAAAATCGGAATAGTAGGATAGTCTCATGGACCAATTTGCCATCGCCTTAGCCGAACTGTCCGAACTGATTGATGTTCCCCTCCAGCCCGACCATAACCGGAGCTGCTCTCTTCACGTCAACAACGCCATGCATATCCAATTGCAAGAAGAAGGAAACAAAGACCGCATTCTTCTCGGCGCTTTCCTCGGCGAGCTTCCACCCGGAAAGTTTAGAGAAAAACTGCTCATTGAAACGCTCAAAGAAAATAACCTCTTCCCCCGCATCGGAACGTTTTCCTACAGCCCCCGGAACAATCAGCTCGCTTTTTTCACCTATGTCGCCCTCCCTCGCCTCACGGGCGAAGTTCTTGCCGACATCTTAGAACTCTTTCTAGACCGCGCATTCTCCTGGAAAACTGCCCTGGATACAGGCCAAATCCCCTCCCGCGGCGCAAACCTGCAAAAAACCGGCCCCTCCATCTTCGACATCCAGAAGTAGCTTTTAAAAGCTTTGGATGCGATTGACCTGCTTCCTAAGTAGAAGCCTAGCAAAATAGACCCCGGCTGCAAGCAAACAAGCCGTGCTCGAAAACAACCAAAACCATTCAGGGGAACTGCCTGCACGGTGAATCAGAAAGTACGTGAGAGGAAAAGCAGTTACCCAACCCGACATGGAAAAATACATTTGAAACACCGTGTCTCCATAGGCGCTAATGAGTCCCAAACCGATCATATTGAGTCCTTCCATTAAAAAAAAAATCCAAATGAAGCTGCAAGAGGCTATTAAAGAGGCTTGCAGTGCAGCAGTCGGCTCTTCTTTGAAGAAAAGACGGATTACAGCCTCCGGAAACACTAAAAGAGGAATAGCTAATATACACCACTCAAGTGACAAAAAAAGAGCAGCTGTTTGGATCAGTTTTCGGACGAACAGCTTTTGAGCCCCAATCAAGTAGCCCCCCAGTGTAATTAAAGCTTGCGATAGACTTTCATTGAAACAATTCAGAAAAAGCTGAAGAGTTCCCCCAAAAGCTAAAATAGCCGCATAATCACTCCCCTTTGAAACCATCATGCGTGTCGAAACCACCCAACACATTAACGGGACAAATTTAGCAATACCTCGGGGTATCCCCACCCGAATAAAATTCCAAAAAGCATTCAACTTAAAAAAATAATCCCTTGTCGCATAGAGATGATGTTTAGGATGGATAAAGTCTAGAAAAAGAGCACAACAGAAAAAAAGTTGAGCGATCAGAGTTGCAATAACGCTTCCCAGCGGGCCAAAAGCAGGAATAAAACCCTGAACTCCAAAAATAAGAGGAAGGTCCAACAAGAGGTGCAACCCATGGCTGATTAAACTAACTTTTATGACTCGCTTTGTCTGGCCTTGCCCTAGATAAAATGTAGAAAGTGCAGCCCCCATAGGAAAAAGAAAATTAAAGGCCATAAAGTAGTTAAAACACGTTTTCCCTTCCTGCAATATCGTATTCTCAAAGAAAAAAGTTCCGACAGGACCGGCAAGCGGTAGAGTAATAACCATCGTCATCAGTGATAGCCAAATCGCTTGCCAGACACATGGCCCGATGAGAGCAAGCTGTCCGGATCCTTTGTATTGAGCAACAAAAGCCTGTGCCATAGAAGCCACTCTAATAATAGGAAGCTGAAACAGTTGACTCAGCCACAGAGCAGTCATCCCCGCCTCTAACCCCTCTATCGAGAAATGGGCTAATAGCAAACGATCGCAAAAGCCCATCAGACTTGCTGAAAAAAGCACTAGAACAAACGAAAAGGAGAGAAAAGCCACCCCTTTTAAACTAGTCGAGTTGTCGTCCATTTTTGGACCTCATCTTACGCCAAAAAGACATTTTGCCATTTGGCGTAAGTTAATGCCACAGGTTTCGAGATATTAACCCTTGAACGCTAGCCTGGAAACCTCATATGATTAGGTCATGCGACGTCTACTGTTTATTTTAATTTTGCCCTGTTTTGTATGGGGAGCAGATCTGATTCTGAAGACACGTCTGTCGAGTTTGGATCCGCTCTCGGTTGCAGAACATCTGGCTTTTTATGAAGTCCATCCTGAGACGGAGGAGGGAAAGCAGGCGCTAAAGCATGCGTGGCATCTTTTGTCAGGGGGGAAAATTGATTCTAAAAAGACGGCTCTCGCGCTGCCGCCTGTCGATATTGTTCCGCTGATCTCGCTGATCACGCGGCAGCAGTCGGAAAAACCGGCCAAGCTGCAAGCGGATCAGTTGGCGGCTGTTGAAAAACTGGGAGAAGAGCTTCCTAACCGGTTCCTCAAGGGGCATCAAATCTGGACAAGACAGCAACTGCTGGAGTTAGAGTCTCATGAGGTTGACTTAAGCCGGGGGCTTTTGATTGAGCAGTTTAATGAAAACGTGGAAGATATTCGGCACTATGAGGCGGGGCTGGATCTCATGGCGCTTCAAATTAGAGCGCGTCTTCCGCAGTCGGCAACGCATGAAGACCAAGTGCGGGAGATCAACAGCTTTATCTTCCAAGAAATGAGGTTTCGGTTTCCGCCTCATTCGATCTATGCCAAAGATATCGACCTTTATACCTTTCTTCCTTCGGTGATGGA
>JBGPMV010000058.1:0-8981 GCA_041487155.1 Rhabdochlamydiaceae bacterium | reverse complement strand
TTTTTTTGTTCAAAAATTGTTTATAACTAAACTATCAATAGTTAATTATAATTATTAACATAATTTATTTTATTTGATATAATAGCTGCAGTTTTAATTCATTTAATGGATGGTATGATGCAACTAACAAATGTTATGAACAATCCCCATATTAGAAATTGGGGTACAAGCGTTCTAGTTGAGAGCTCTATAAGTATTCTTGTTTCAAAAATCACCAATCGTTATGCATCCAAGGAATTGGTAAAATCATCAATATGGACTCTAACTCGACAGGCTATCATTACCAACACCTGCCTCAAGGCTATTCAGTGTTATGTTCAATACCAACAGTCGATTGCTTTGTCTGCTCTAGACGCCTCAGATGAAGATAGTTGGCATGGCTTTTCAGCCCTTCGCAAAGCAGGGATTCACCCCTACGTTTGTTGTAGTTTTCTAGTGGGTTTACCACTGATTATTTTATTGGGATCATATTACCGAAGTCGATCTTCTTCGGAACCCCATACTGAAAATAAATGAACTAAGTTCACGGGCAGATTTATAACATATTTTCTTGAAAATCCACAGTTGAGCTTGCACTTAAAATCCAAAATGATTATTTAAATCACTAGGGGGCACTAGAATTATTAGGGGGCTGCCCTGGGGTATGACAAACTCTCATAAATAGCCTCAATTTATGTGGTTTTTGATGGACAATATCCTGCTGATTTTTGTGCCATAAAAACGGTTGCTTTAGCTGGAGATGTTCTAAGTTTTTGAGTCACGAATGGACTGGAGAAAAATGTGGTCGCAGTTTTGTTGAATGCAAGGTTTGTCACATCCCAGGGCTGCCCTCGTGTTTTCCTTTACGAAAACACCAAAGACTGGTTTAATTTTGAGAGCATCAGGTTGAATCACGTAAACTACCCACGGCATAAGGCCGTAGGCTTTGATAGAGTTCAAAGCCCTATGTTTACCAGACTTAGCATTGGAGCTTGATAGGCGATGATGATGCTACGTTACCAACGAATGTATAGTTACTCTGGGATGCTTCCTCAGTCCCAGACCCTAAGACATGTGTTTAAACACGCAGAAGGGTTAAGCGCGTGATGCATGTACGTAAACCGTTGGATAACATTGTCGAGGGGAGCGAATGGGAAAATTAGCCCATTCCGTTACAAGCCCCTTACGGGGATTTTGGGAGTCGTAAGACTCCCATTTTAACAATTTAATAAGGAGAGCGCTCGCTCCCACAGCACAAGGCTGCGGGTTTTTGCGCAAAAAATTTAATGAATGACGATAATAAGCAAAAACCCGATCAACGAAAAGGGTTCCCAGGCGGGTTTATCATTTTCTTGCTCGCAGCACTGTTAATTTTTTTAACAGTCCAGAACCTATCCCAGGGCCAAACGGCCAAGGTTGCCTTCAGTCATCAGGTCGAACACCTGGTCGATTTAGATTTGATTCAGCCCAGCGAAAGCCGCAAGATTGCCCAAAATGACAACCTCGTGACGCTGACTGGCAAGTTCCGCGACCGCATCACCGATGAAGCAAGAGCCCGCTTCAAGTATTTAGACTTTCTCAATAGACATAATGAACTTTCTGAAAGCCAGCTACGCATTCAAAACGATCTTTCAGGTCTCCAAAAAGGGGTTTTAGAATCAGCCGATTGGTTCCTCCATTTAAGCGGCCTTTCCCTTCCTGCAGGCGGCTATTGGATCGTCACTCCGATGTACGACACGCCCGAGCGTGAAAACGGCATCGTCCTAAAAACATTATCCGACAGGCCCATTACTTCTCTTACGACTTTGCAAAAGGGGTTTCCACCCTCTGCAAACAATCTGACGGACTATGGCAAGGAGCTTTCCACTCTTCTTTACGGATTTAAATCGCCCGCTTTAGGAATTGGAAGCGAGCCGATGAAGCAGCAGCTCAAATCACTGGACCAAATGCTCGTAGTCCCTGCAGCCTCAACTCAAGAGCAGCTGGCTGTTTATTCCAATGTCCTATCACAATTACAAGCCCTAGTAAATCAGCTCAATACCGAGCAAGACAATGCCCGCCTCGTGCAGCTCCGCTCCGTCCGAAGCTATCTGGGCGATGTCGTGCAGCTGTCGCAAGTCTCTGACGACCTTGGAAAGAACGATGTTCAGCTCGATAAAGCTAGAGAAGCCGTTGCGAGCGTCACTTGGTTTTTTAATAACCAAGAGCTATCGACACGCACGCTCGAAAAACAAGATCCTGAAGCGTTCACGCATTGGTTTTCTCAAGCGAAAAAAGAGTGGGATGCCTTCCCTTCTAATAAGGGGACCGTCTTTAAAGTGCCGGACCAACCTCGTACGCTTGTTTTAGATAAAACGTTTAAAAGTGAAGAGCCCGCGCCGAACTACCTAGGCGTCTTATTCACAATCCTTCCCTTCCTTTTGTTAGGATTCTTGTTCTACTTTATTTTTGCCCGCCAGATGAAAGGGGTTGGCAATAGCGCCATGAACTTTGGTAAATCTCCTGCAAAGATGCTCACCAAAGAGCGGAACAAGCTCACTTTCAAAGATGTCGCCGGATGCGATGAAGCCAAAGAAGAGCTCCAAGAGATTGTCGAGTTTTTAAAAGATCCCGGTAAGTTCACAGCGCTAGGCGCCCGCATCCCTAAAGGAGTTCTCTGCATTGGCGCTCCAGGTACTGGTAAAACGCTCATTGCCAAAGCCGTTGCAGGCGAGGCCGATCGTCCGTTCTTCTTCATTTCCGGATCTGACTTTGTCGAGATGTTTGTCGGAGTCGGTGCAAGCCGCATCCGCGATATGTTCAACGAAGCCCGCAAATACGCCCCTTGCATCATCTTCATGGATGAAATCGACGCTGTCGGCCGCCACCGCGGAGCTGGCATCGGCGGAGGGCATGACGAACGGGAACAAACCTTAAACCAGCTCCTCGTCGAGATGGATGGATTTGATCCGACAGAAGGTATTATTTTAATCGCCGCGACCAACCGCCCCGACGTTCTTGATAAAGCTCTCTTAAGACCCGGCCGGTTTGATAGACGCGTGATCATCGACCTTCCCGACATCAAAGGACGGTTCGAAATCCTTAAAGTCCATGCTCGCAAAATCAAGCTCGATCCTGCCGTTGACCTCATGGACATCGCACGGGCAACTCCCGGCGCATCAGGGGCCGATCTTGCAAACATCTTAAATGAAGCGGCGCTTCTCGCTGCACGTCGCAATAGAGCCGCTGTCACCTCGGCAGAAGCCCGTGAAGCCGTTGACAAAGTCAAATACGGTAAAGAGCGCCGCAGCTTAGAGATCGATGAGAACGAAAAACGGACAACCGCCTACCATGAGTCAGGCCATGCGATTGTCGCCCTCGTTGTCAAATCCTCTGATCCGGTTGACAAAGTTACCATCATCCCGCGCGGAATGTCGCTGGGCGCAACCCACTTCATGCCTAAGAAAAACAGACTCAGCTACTGGAAAAAAGAGCTCATCGATCAACTCGCTGTCCTGATGGGCGGACGAGCTGCCGAAGAGATCTTTGTCGGAGACATGTCATCCGGCGCTCAAATGGATATTACGCAAGCGACTCACCTTGCCCGCAGCATGGTCTGCCAATTCGGCATGAGTCCGCTGGGACCTGTCGCCTATGACGAACGGCAAGAAGCAGGCCAATACCTCGGCATGAATAACATGTCGGAAAAAAACTACTCGGAAGAGACTGCCAAGCAGATCGATGCAGAAGTGCGCAAAATGTTAGACCAGGCCCATGAGCAAGCCATTGAAGTGATCAACAAAAATCGCGATAAAGTCGAGCTCATGACCCAAATGCTCATGGAGTTTGAAACGCTTGATAAAGACGACGTCAAAGAGATGATCGAAGGCAACTGGGATATCGAGAGGAAGCGCGCGCGCCTAAAGGTTTCTGAAAACCTGCAGAAGAAGTCGCCTGAGCCGGTAAAGCCCACGGCAGCTCCTGAAAGCCCCGAGCCTCAGCAAGCTTAAACCTCGACTTTGTACAATTTTGTAGCGGCATCTCCGAGAGAATCGCTGGCAAATTCTTCATTTTTTCGCTCATTAATAGCGCCTTCGGCTATGAATTTCGCGAAAAAATGAAGAATTTGCAGAGCGCTTCCTCTGGATCTGCTCGCTAAAAGTTGTACAAAGTCGAGTTAACGGATTGTTTTAATAAGATCCGGGACCGTCCTGCTCCAATTCTTTAGAATGGGAAAGCCTTGAATTTCCAGCATGTTTTCTTTCCAAGCTGGATTTTTATTTCTGCTTAATAATTTTGAATAAGCGACACAGATGGAAGAGTAACCATTTTCAAGAATCGAAGAGCCGTCGAGGTCTTCATTTCCAGTTAGTTGATTCCAAGCTCCTCTAACCATTACCTTAGCTCCGCTTTTTGCAGACAAGGTTTGCTCCATCACAGACCGAACAAAAAGTGCAACTGCAGCCTCTATTATGTTACTACCCAGAGATCTCTTCCCCAAGGCTATACGAGCAACATTATAGCCTAAAATGACGGTTGCAAAGTTATACAAAATCACTTTACAGTCATAGTGAAAAGTCGCAGCTAAACCCTTCCTATCTTGGTTCGGGTTAAGGCAGGAATAGAAAAGCTTTGTTAAAGCATTAAACCCGATGTTCGTTACGGTAGCAATAGGCCTAAGAGCCGATTCTAAATTGACCTTCGCAGACATATTTATTATCCACCGGCATTTGCGTGTTGTGGGGGAGGGATGAGCGCTTTGCGGCTCAGCTTGATCTGCCCACGGTCGTTGACATCGAGCACTTTCACATCGACGTAGTCGCCAACTTTGCAAACCTCATTAAGGTTGCTGATGTGGCGGTGGTCGTATTCTGAAATGTGGAGAAGACCTTCTTTATCAAAGATCTTCACAAAGGCGCCGAACGCTACAATCGAAACGATCTGTCCTCGGTACGTTTTGCCGATTTCAACATCTGTGACGAGGTTGAGGATCATTGCTTTCGCTTTTTCAATCGATTCAGGATTATTCGCTGTAATGCTGATAATGCCGCTGTCATCGATGTCGATGTCAGCGCCTGATTCTTCAATGATCGCTCGGATTTGTTTTCCGCCGGGACCGATGACAATGCCGATCTTGCTCGGTTTAACTTGGACCGTCTCGATGCGAGGTGCATATTTAGAGAGATGCTCTTTGGGTTTGGGGAGCGCCTCTAACATCTTGTTCAAGATGTGGAGCCGGCCATGCTTTGCTTGGGCAAGAGCCGCTTTCATGATCTGAGGAGTGATTCCTTCGATCTTGATGTCCATTTGGAATGCAGAGATCCCATCTTTGTCTCCGGCGACTTTAAAGTCCATATCGCCGAGTGCGTCTTCATCGCCTAAGATGTCGGATAAAATTGCAAAATGATCGCCCTCTAAAATGAGCCCCATTGCAATCCCTGACACCGGACGTTTAATAGGAACGCCTGCATCCATGAGCGCTAAACAGCCGCCGCAGACAGAGGCCATCGAAGAGGAGCCGTTGGATTCTAAAATATTAGACTCAAGACGGATGACGTAAGGAAATTGTTCTTGAGCGGGGAGAACGGAAGCAAGTGATCTTTCCGCGAGTTTTCCATGACCGATTTCTCTTCTTCCCGGAGGCCCCATGCGGCCGACTTCTCCCACTGAAAATGGTGGGAAGAAATATTGGAGATAAAATCGATGTGTATTCTCGCCTTCGAGTGTTTCATAACGCTGGCCCATTTGTTCGCTGCCGAGCGTACAAACCGCAAGAGATTGAGTCTCTCCGCGGGTAAAGAGGGCGCTTCCATGCGTTCTAGGAAGAAGGCCGGTTTCTGCTTCGATATGGCGGACCTGATCAGGACGGCGCCCGTCTGCACGGACGTTCTCTTTCAGGATCATTTGGCGCATGATGTCGCCTTGTACTCTCTTAAAGCCCATTTTGACGAGGACTTTAGAGTGGACAGGTTTTTCCACTTCTTTAAAGAAGGTTGTCATGACTTTTTCTTTCGCTTGGTCTACAGCTTTGTTTCTGAGCGTTTTTTCTTTGATGCGGAATGCGGCTCCAAGATCTGTGCCCACGAGATCGCGGATCTCTTTGAGGAGCTCTTCTGATGGAATGCGAAGCTCTCCGCGTACTTTGGGTTTGCCAACCACTTTTTGCCATTCGGCAAGCCCTTCGCAGATCGTTTTAATCGCGGCATGGCCTTCGGTGATCGCTTCTAACACTTGCTCTTCTGTCAAGAAGTCGCAGTAGCCCTCGATCATCAAGATCGCATCTTCTGTTCCCGCAAGAACTAAGTCCAACGTCGATTTTTGCATCTCTTGCAAAGTAGGATTGACGATAAATTGTCCATCGACAAGGGCGACACGGACCCCTGCAATCGGCTTAATAAGAGGGATGTCTGAGATCACAAGCGCTGCAGATGCCGCGCAAATGGCTAGCGGATCCGGCACATGGACTCCGTCATACGACAGAACGTAGATTAAAAGCTGCATGTCGTTGACATAGCCGTCTTCAAACATGGGTCTGATCGGACGATCAATGAGTCTGCACACCAAGACTTCTTTTTCAGAAGGCTTACCTTCCCGTTTAATAAATCCACCGAGAGTTCTACCTGCAGATGACGATTTTTCGACATAGTCGACGCGGAGCGGAAGAAAGTCGGTTTCATCAGAAGGGATAGAGCCTCTGCAAGCAGTGGCCAGTAAGATGGTTTCTCCAGAGCGGACTGTGACCGATCCGTGAGCAAGTTTTGCAAGTTTGCCTGTTTCAAAAACGATGTCTCGTCCGGCAACTGAAATGGTATAAGAATTTTTATTCATAATTCCTCTTTTTTAGGGTTGTAAGCTAGAGGACGATCTCTTTCTGACGGAAGGCCACTCTTTGGAGTGGCGTTTCGTCAAAAAGAATTTCGACCCGCTAGCCCGTATGTTAAAAATATACAGAGATATCACCTTGGTTGCAAGGAGATAAAATAGTTAAATTATTTTTTTAGAACAAGCGTTGGAGCTTTGGGCTGAAACGCCAATCCAAAACGACATTGCTTGCAGAAAATCCTAGCACGCTCAATGTTATAGCCGCCATCAAAGCACCCGGTTTTTGACCCCTATAAAAGGCTTCGTGCGTCATTTTGCCTAGGGCAAAGCTGCTAATTATTTTTGCCATCACATTGAAAGGCAGCTCAATTGCACGAGCAATTTTATGTTTGTAAGAGTTTGGGGCAATTTTTACGTTATGATAATAGAAAGTAGACGCAACTGCTACAAGGCTAGCCAGCAAAGTTGCATCAGATGAATCAGCGCATAATGTTCTTATAATACTATAGACCTTAGTAGATGCAAGGGCAGGGCCTATACCAAAGCTATTCTTAGCGGAACTCAAAAGGTACCCTTCCACCGTGAGAAAGAATAGTGTTTGCGCACCATCCGACTTAGAAAAGTGAGGGATCGCTTCATAAAGCGAACTGGATAGCGAACGGGGTGTGATTCCTTGCAACATCGTTTACTCCTGATGTGCTATCTGTGCACTACTTTCTAAGATTTAAGCGAGTGATCAAACTTTGGTACCGCTTTGTATCGGTCGAGTTCAGGTAATCCAAAAGTTTGCGTCTTTGACCCACGAGCTTCAAGAGAGCCAGGCGCGAACCATGATCTTTAGGAGCAGATTTTAGATGATCTGTAAGCTCCGTAATTCTCTCTGTGAGAATCGCGATTTGGACGTCTGCAGACCCCGTGTCTTTCTCATGGAGCTGGAACTTCTTTGTGATTTCTTCTTTTGTGCCTTTATCTAGTTACATTCGGAAAATCTCCTCGAGAGCGTTATAAATATATCCCATGATTATACGGCAAACGGTTTATTGAATCAATCCTAACTTTCTTGTATGATCCTCTTTCAGAATGGAAACGAATGATTTTTTCTACATGAAAGAGGCTCTCATCGAAGCTCAAAAAGCATTTGATCAAGGAGAAGTCCCCGTAGGCGCCATCTTGGTGTGTGAAAATAAGATTATCGCCCGTTTTGCCAACCAAGTTGAAACTTTAATTGACGCGACCGCTCACGCAGAAATCCTGTGCCTTCGAAAAGGGTTTGAGGTGCTGAGTAATTGGCGCCTGACAGGGTGCACCCTCTATGTGACCCTAGAGCCTTGCCCCATGTGCGCAGGAGCCATTATCTCATCCCGCATCGACCGCGTCGTCTGGGGAGCCCCCGACCTTCGCCAAGGGGCCGGCGGCAGCCTTATTAACCTTCTGGGCACTTCTCATCCCATCCACACGGTCCAAGTGATGAGCGGCGTCCTTGCCGAAGAGTCGGCCCACCTGATGAAAACTTTTTTTCAAGGAAGACGTGAATGGAAGAAATCTTTGACGAATTGATCAAACTGCAAAGAATTAAAATAAAAACTTGCGCCGAGTCGATCATCCCTCACCTGACTGACGACGACCTCCTGCAGCCCAACGATTTTCCGACCCTCGAGAACAACCCTTATTTTAGGTATAACGAAGGCGTCTTAGAGGGCCTATTGACGGCGAGAATGGCTTATCTGGCTCGCAGATCATAAGCTTCATTGATCCCTTTGCGCGGGCAAACCCCGCTCTTTAGGGCGGGGTCTACCGCGCATGTAGCTAATTCGCCATCTTAAATCTGCTATGGGTCCGAATCGGGTGTCACAAATCTCATTGTTTTTTTTAACCGGCCAAATTATATTTTCGGTCATGATAAGAAGGCAAGCCTTCAAATTTGAGCTTCAGCCGGATGGAGAGTTAGAGCGCGACATGTACAGAATCTCCGGCGCCTGCCGCTTTGTATTTAACAAAGCGTTAGCTCTCCAGAAGGAGAATCATGAAGCAGGACATCCGTTTATTAGTTATGTATCGATGGCCAAACAGCTCACACAGTGGCGTAATTCTCAAGAAACACCCTGGCTCAAAGAAGCCCCTTGTCATCCTCTACAACATGCTCTAAAAGATTTAGATAAAGCCTTCAAAAACTTTTTTGCTAAACGTGCCGACTTTCCTCG
>JBGPMV010000057.1:0-8996 GCA_041487155.1 Rhabdochlamydiaceae bacterium | reverse complement strand
TCAAAAGATTCCGCCGGATATCGCGATAAACGGCGGAATCGCACTTTTTTTAGCACATTTCGCCACTTATCGCGATATCCGGCTGCAACTCGCCTTTTTAACACGATTCCGCCGCTTATCGCTTCATCTCATTCGTTTACAGTAGTTTATATCAGCATTTTTCAACATGACTTGCCTATTCCTCAAGAAAATCATAGAATATGGTGGGGGTAAAATGGCTAAAACCAGAAAAAGAAGAACAAGTAACGTCTGGACAGTTGAAGAAGCAAAAGCAAGGTTTACCGAGCTTGTAAGCGAGGTTGAGCATGGAAGCGGATACCAGACGATTAGTAAAAACGGACGTCCGGTCGCAGTGATCCTTTCTAAAGAAGATTTTGAAAAAACACATACCAGAGAAAACACTCTTTTAGAATTCTTCCGAGCATCACCGCTTCCAGAGATAGATTTATAATTTCAGATATTTGTCGATGCCGAGGGCGATGCCCTTGGCGATCTTCTCGAGATACCGCTTGTCGCGCAGGTTCGTGCGCTCTTCGTGGTTGGTCATGAAGCCTCCTTCGATGAGGATGGCGGGCATGGATGTTTCGCGGATGACGTGAAAGTTTCCGCTTTTGACGCCACGGGATTGTGCGGTGGTGTTGCTGATGAGTTCGCCGAGAACAGACGTTGCAAGCTTGCGCGATTCTTTGAGGCGCGCGGCGCTACTTACGCTGTGGTAAAAGACTTCGATGCCGTGCGCTTCGGTGGACGGTGAGGAGTTGTAGTGGATGCTGGCAAAGAGAACCGCTTTTGTTTTGTTGGCAATCGAGACGCGCCGGTGAAGGGGAATAAAGACATCTTTACTGCGGGTCATGATGACTCGATATCCCATTTCTTCGAGATATTTTCTGACGAGCAGCGTTGTCATCAGGGTGAGCCGTTTTTCCATAAAATAGTGGACTTTGGCCCCTTCATCGTCTCCTCCATGGCCCGGATCTAAAATAATGAGAGGTTTCGCATGCTGGGGAAGAGAAACTTTATAGGTGCGAAGCGGTTTATAGCCGTAGGTGGGCTGCACGGCAGAGAGAGAAAAACAAAAGAGTAAACAAAACAAAAGTCTTACCATTTTCATCAACCCCCGCAAGCATCCTTAGCAACTTCGCGATCGTCGAAATAAATCGTGCGATGTGCAAATGTTTGCGTGGTTTCATGACCTTTGCCGGCAATCAAAACGATATCTTTGGGGGTCGCAAGCTGTATGGCCTTTGCAATCGCTTTTTGCCGATCAAGCTCGACGATTGTTTTATGGGGCTCCTCGCATCCTTGCAAAACCTGTCTTGCGATTTCTGCGGGATTTTCACTGCGGGGATTATCGGAGGTCAGTATTGAAATATCAGAGAGCTTTTCTGCAATCAGGCCCATCAGCGGTCTTTTTTTAGTATCTCGATCTCCTCCGCATCCAAAAACGGTGATGAGGCGTCCTTTCTTAAATTCTTGGAGGGTTTTAAGGGCTTTTTCTAAAGAGTCGGGCGTGTGGGAGAAGTCGACAAAAACTTGGAGCTTCTTTTTGTTGGAAACCCGCTCTAGCCTTCCGGGAACGCCTGCAAAGGTTTTCATGACTTTGCAAATGTCAGAGAGGGTCATCCCTTGAATCAACGCAACGGAGGCGGCAGCTAATATGTTGTAGACATTGAACCTGCCTATGAGCTGTGTTTTTAGAAGCTGGACCTCTCCTTTATAATGGAGATTAAATTGCATCGATTTAGGGGTCATTTTAAGATCGCTGGCTCTAAGCTCGGCATGTGAGGTGAGGCCGTAGGTCAGGAGTTTTGCCCGGCACTTTCTGATCATGACCGAAGAGGCCGGATCATCCATATTGATGACGGCCCAAGCAGAGGGGGCAAGCTCTTCAAAAAGAAGCGCTTTAGCTTCGGCATACGCTTCCATTGTTTGATGGTAGTCAAGGTGGTCTTGCGTTAAGTTGGTGAAGACCCCTATCTGGTAATCGATTCCTTGGATTCTATTTTGGGCAAGGGCATGTGAGGTCACTTCCATGATGGCTGTTTTGGCTCCTGACTGGACCATTTCAGAAAAAAGTCCCATGAGGGTGAGAAAGTCGGGCGTTGTATGCGTGGGTGAAAAAACTTTTTTTCCTGTCATCCATGAAACGGTTCCAATGAGGCCGCATAACTCATTTTGTTTTTCGAGAAGATATTTAATGAGAAAGGTCGTTGTGGTTTTTCCATTGGTTCCCGTGACTCCGATCATTTTAAGCTTCTTGACGGGGTCTTTGTAAAATCGCTCTGCTAAGATGAGCTCTAGGGATGCCGGATCGGAATGAATCACCTGTGTGACTTCAGTTAAGAAAGGATCATAGATATCGGTTAAAATCGCCGAGGCTCCTCCTGCAATGGCCTCAGGGATAAATCGAGCGCCATCAAATGTTTTGCCTCGTTTTACGATGAATAAAAATCCGGGTCCGATGTTTTTGGAGTTGGCCGAAAGGCCCGTGATGTCGACATCCTTGGTGCCGCGGATTTGAGAGGAGTCTAGATCTTTGAGCAAAACTTTCAACTTCATTTTAATGATTCCACTGTAGATAGAGTTTGTTCAGATCGGTCATTTCTTTCAACCAAACATCGTTATTAGGGTCGTCCGGGGGGATGCCGAGGTATTGGAGCGTTTTGAGGCCTATCTCCCGAAAGCAAGGGGCCGCACAGATGCCGCCCATCTGGTTTCTTCCAACGCCGGGGGTATACTTGTAGGCAGGATCATCGATGACAACGGACAGGACAAAGCGCGGGTGTATGGCGGGCGCAAATCCAATAAATGTTGAGATATGATCTTTTTTTGAATAGACGCCATTGATCACTTTTTCAGAGGTTGCCGTCTTTCCAGCTTCGGTATATCCGGGAATATCGGCTCGGCTTGAAGTGCCCCCTTTTTTTGTCGCAAAGCGCATGGCGCGGACCGTTTGATCTACAATTTCTTTTTCAAGGAGCCGTTTGGGCATCTGTTTGGGATGCTCAAAAAGGAGAGTGCCGTCGTGGCGAGCGATTTTTTTGATAAGACTTGGCTTAACATCAAACCCTCCGTTTGCAAAAACACCGTACGCGCGCACCATTTGCAGCGCGCTGGCCATGATACTATGCCCCATCGCAATGGAGTACGGCATGCCTTTAGACCACATCAGGCGGCCGTTTGTGTATTTCATGCCGGGCTTAGCCAAAAGCCCAGATCCTTCTGCAGGAAGCTCGATTCCGGTTTTAACACCAAATCCGAACAGCTCTTCCAGCGCATTTAAGTACCATTTTTCACCGAGGCGCTCAATGATGCGCTCGACAAGCGTTGCCATGTAGACGTTGGATGACTTTTGCATCCCCATGTCAAAATTTAAATAGTTATGAAAATGGGTGTCTTTCAGAGGCTTGCCTCTTCCCTTAAAATTGCGCGTCGCGGTTTTAATTTTTTCATGCAGGGTAAAAAGAGGCGGTTTGCCTTGCCGGGCCATTTCTTGGTTGGCCTTGAGGGCAATTGCAACCGTCATAGGTTTTATTGTCGAGCCCGGCTCAAACGGAACGGTGATTCCGTTGATCAGCGTCGCTTGCTGCTTGATAGGATCATTGAAGTACTCTTGATAACGGGCCGGCTCAAAGAAGGGATATTGAGCCCACGCCAAAATCTCTCCCGTGTATGGATCCATCATGATAGCCCAGCCGCTTTTGGCGTCGGCGTTGATGACGGCTTTTTTTATTTCTTCTTCGGCGATGGCTTGCAAATGATGATCGATGGTGAGATAAACATCGGCGCCATGCTTTGGCTCTTTGACGACCCGGCCCCTGTCGAGCGGCTGTCTGGGCGACCGGAGTATAACCCTGCGGCCGTCTTCCCCTTTTAAGAAACGATTGAGCGAATATTCTAAACCACCGGTCGGTGTACACTCTTTTGAGAGCACGTCTCTTTCGGAACGGACGGTGTGTAAAACTTGTCCTAAGAGTTTTCCGAAGGGGTAAGCTCTTTTGTAGTCTTGGATGAAAAAAAGGGCGTTGCGTGGGATTTTGTGGGATTTGGCATAAGGTGTCCACCATTTCAAGATCGCTTCCTTCATTTCAGGCGTCAGCCAAAGAATCATTTTACGGCTGCGGCTTTTTTTCCCAAGCTGGGCTTTAAGTTTTAATGATTCCTTAGCGGAAATCCCCGTGATTTTCTGCATCATTTCTACAATTTTGTCATGATGCAATAATTGAATAACTGCCGGATCTGCATAAAGATGGAACCGAGGAACGTCTATGACAAGGGGCTGGGGATGTTCAGGATGCCCCTTCCGAAGGCTGGTATTGGAATAAAACACGCCGCGGCTGTAAGGCTCAACAACACCCAGGCGGTGTTGTTTATTGGCAACGCGCTTCCACTTGTCTCCGTCAATAATTTGAATTTTATAGAACTGTAAAATCAAGAGCGCAAAGAGAAAAAAGAGAGCAACTGCAATAACAATGAGGCGCTTGAGATCTTTCAGGGATTTTTGTTGCATAATTCAATTTACAGAGCGCTGGCTCCGACAACAACAGTGGTTTTAGACTTTGTTGTGCGTGCTGCATCTTCCGATGAAGGCCATTGTAATGCCAGACCCTCTTTTACCGTAAGCACATCTTGCAGATAAGGAAAACTTAAGTGTGCATAGTGGGGATTTTTTGCGATCTGGAGAAGATGATCGGGGCTCTCAAAACAAACAATTTGATACTCTAGCTGGGCATTTTCTTGATTAATTTTTTCAATTTCTTTCGCGATTTTAGGAAGGCGCATCTTGAGCTCCGTGCATTTATTATGCTCGCTTAAGTACGAATAGAGCGCAAACCCTGCAAACAAGACGCTTAAAAAAAATCGAAAGAAAAAGGTCGCAAGGTTTTTCATATTTTTTCGGCAAATCTCATTTTTGCGCTGCGGGATCGGGGATTGTCCCTGATCTCTTCGAGAGATGCAGTCCAAGGTTTTTTTGTAAAAATCTTTAAAAATCCGTGTCCATGTTTATCTTTAGGACGGAAGCAGGCATCGCGGAGCAGATTTTTAACAATTCGATCCTCTAGGCTATGAAAGCTGATGGCGCCGATGCGGCCTAAGGGAGCTAAAAACTTGAGCGCTTTTGAGAGACCTTTTTCAATTGCTTCGAGCTCACGGTTCACAACAATGCGAAGAGCTTGAAAAATCAGGGTCGCCGGATGGAGCCTTCCCCCTTTTTTCAAGCCGAGGGATTTTTTAAGAATAGATGAAAGCTCGTGGGTTGTTTCAATTGGTTTATGCTCCCTTGCATAAACAATGGCGCGCGCCGCCCGTCTCCACTGCGGCTCTTCGCCCATGTCACGGAAAATTTCTCCCAATTTCTCTTCGGAATACGAATTGACGACATCAGCGGCAGTCAGCTCGCTGTCAGGATCCATTCTCATATCGAGAGGACCTTCTTTCATAAAACTAAACCCTTTTTCGCCTTGATCCAGTTGCATGGATGACACCCCAAAGTCAAAAAAAAACCATTTACTTCATTGATTCCCCGCTTGGCAAGAATCGCATCGAGATCTCTAAAATTGTCTCGGACAAGCTCGACTTTATCTTTCCAAGGCTCTAGCCGACGTTTTGCAATTTGAAGGGCCTCGGGATCTTGATCGCACCCGATGTATCTTTCTATTTCCGGATGGGCTTTCAAAATCGCTTCGGCATGCCCGCCGGCTCCTACAGTTCCTTCAAAGAAGGTCGTCAGCAAACTCCCTTCAAATCCTTTCAAAAACTCGCTCAACATGACCGAAGTGTGTTCAGATGGGGAGGTCATGTCGAATCGGCTCCTCTTCGCCTAAAAGCGCAAATGCCTCTTCTGTCATAGCGGCTAAATTAAACTCTCCCGGACGGCCCTCCATGGAGGCTTTTAAATCGGCGTCGTATCTTTCTTTGGGCCAAATTTCAATTTTATTTAGGACGCCTGCCACCACGATTTCCCCTCGAATATCAACTGCTTTTTTAAGAACGGGAGGGATAATCACGCGGCCGACAGAATCGCACGACGTCTGGTGCAAGGTTGAGAAAAATAAGGTAAAAAACTTTTGGTACTTGGCTAAATGTTGTTTGGATTTAAATCTTTCGACAATTTTTTCGATGTCGCTTCTGCGATAAATCGCAAGGCAGCCCCCAAGCCCCAGAGCAATGGTGAAGTCTAAAACGCCGTTTTCCACCAACCCAAAACGCATCTGCTGCGGAAGAACGAATCTGCTTTTCGTATCGAGTTTGGCGTGATGTGATCCACTGAAAAAAAACTGAGTCATGCTTCTTTCACCTTTTGCCACAATTTAACACCGAAAGCTCAATTCTTCAAGGTTTTTCGGAAAAAATTACCACAATGGAGTTTGAAACATAAACGCATCTCCTTAATAATAAGTCGGTTAAAATCTAATTCAGAAAAGTGGGAATTGGTGGGAACACCGAGCTTCTTGTGGCAAAACTTCGATCTAAGGTAAATAGGAGAGTAGGTAGAAAAAAGTATCCGTGGTACACTTCTCCAATTCAAGGAAGTAAAAGTGACTGAACCTAAAACTGTTTCTAATCTCCCCATCGACGTATCGATTCGCTGGGCAGAAGATCAAAAGTTTCTAGAAGAATCGCAGCCGATAATCCGCGACGCTACGCTTGCTTCGTCCCACGCGCAAACAGAGGTTATCCTTCCCGCTAACCCCTCCGAGATCGAAGTTCTCTTCGGCCTCTCCAAGCTCCATCCTGCCTGGGCAACATTTCAAAAACCTCCGGGGTTTTTCTTCCTTCGAAGGCGCATTTTCCGATCTCAACTTGTTCCTTTTCTAGGCTCGGATGAACAGCAAGATTCAATGATGACGCGCATTCAAAATACCAAGGGAGACGATCAAGACCTCTCCGATTGGGAAGAAGAAAAAAACCGTCTTCTCAAACTCCTGAAGCTAATGCAGCTTTTGAATAAGGACTTGATCGATATCACCACTCGTTGTAAACAGTACCAAAAGGGGTGAGGCATGAGTTCAGTTCAATGGTCTGATGTTTTGGGATGGGATGGAGAAGCCCTCGAAGATCTTCGCTACTTAGGCTATGCGTATCTTAAACAGGGAAAATACGATATTGCCCGCTCTTTCTTTGAAGCGCTCCTGACGCTGAGCAACCAAAATCCTTACGATCTGCAAACACTTGGCGGAATTTATCTTGAAGTTGGAAAAAATCTTCAAGCCCTGAACACCATTGAACAAGCGCTGAAACTCGACCCGCTTCATTCTGAAACACTCCTCAATCGAGCAAAAGCCCTTTTTGCCCTTGGATATCGCCGTCAAGCCCTCGCGCAAACAAATGCTCTTTTGAAAGATCCAAACCCCTTGATTGCAAACCAAGCCTCCGCTCTTCTCCTTGCATACACATAGCCCATCGTGGTAAAAGAATAGACTATGCTCACCAAAACACATTCTGAACTCTGGTCTGATTTCTTAGCCTATATGGAAGAGAGCTGTTCCGCTGCAGAATTTCAAAATTGGATTGCACCGATTCGCGTTGTAGAAACAACCGAAGATGAGCTTGTTTTGCAAGTGCCCAACATCTTTGTGCAAGAGTATCTTCTCCAAAATTACAAAAAAGATCTGCTTGGATTTGTTCCTGTAAAACCAAGCGGCGATTTTGCGCTCCGCTTTGTCATCTCCGATGAGCCGAAAAAACAAGTCGTGTTTGAAGAGCACACCCCTCAAAATGACGCCCTTCCCCTTAACCCCCTTTATACATTCGATCATTTTATTGAAGGGCCCTCCAATCAATTCGTGAAATCTGCAGCTCTCGGCGTCGCTGCCCACCCCGGCAAATCATATAACCCCCTCTTCATCCATGGAGGCGTCGGTCTAGGAAAAACCCATCTTCTTCACGCTATCGGCCACACCATCCATAAAAATCACAGGCGTCTTAAAATCCATTGCATCACAACAGAGGGCTTCATCAACGATATTGTCGATAATTTAAAGAAAAAATCGATGGATAAGATGAAACGGTATTACCGCTCTTTAGATGTTCTTCTCGTCGATGACATCCAGTTTCTGCAATCCAGGCTCAACTTCGAAGAAGAGTTTTGCAATACGTTTGAAAGTCTCATCCAGCAAAACAAACAAATCGTCATTACCAGCGACAAACCTCCCTCCGAGCTCAAACTCTCAGAGCGCATGGTTGCACGCATGGAGTGGGGCCTTGTCGCGCATGTCGGCATGCCCGATTTAGAAACGCGCGTTGCCATCCTGCAGCATAAAGCTGAATTGCGCGGCATCCGCCTCCCCCATAAAATAGCCCTCTTCATTGCAGAGCATATCTTTCATAACGTAAGGCAGCTCGAAGGCGCTATCAACAGGCTTTCTGCTTTTTCCCGGCTCATTAATAAAGAGGTAACAGAAGATATCGTTGAAAACACCTTGGGCGAGCTTTTTCAGCAGCATCCGCTAAAACGGGTCTCCGTTGAAAATATTCTAAAATGCGTTTCAGCTATTTTTGAAGTGCGCATCAGCGATCTAAAAGGCACTTCTCGCACCAAAGACGTCGCGCTCCCCCGTCAAGTCGCGATGTATCTCGCTAAAGAACTTATGACAGATTCTCTCATGAAACTAGCTTCTGCCTTCGGAGGAAAAACCCATTCCACCCTTCTTCACGCCTGGAAAAAAATCCGCGAGCGGCTCCAAAGCGACGAAAGCCTCCGCCGCCAAGTTGAAATCGCCCGCCGTAATCTGGAAGATAAGAATTGAGGGAGCCTTACGGCTCCCTTCGAATCGATTTACTTTCTATGTCCTCGTGCTACGCCTTCCATTTTCTCAAATGTTGGGCCTAAAGTCAGCACGGTCACTTCTCCAATTGTAGACACAAGAGCTTCTTGTGTGTTCACTGGAACATTAACTTCTTTTTCCGTCAACTACCTACTGCACAAGGCAGTAGGCTTGTGACTGATTGTTTCCAATCGTCACATGCGGCTGGATGACAACAGCCTGCTCTTC
>JBGPMV010000056.1:0-9025 GCA_041487155.1 Rhabdochlamydiaceae bacterium | reverse complement strand
CAGCATTTTTTAAAATCCCTTTTTCAATTAAAGGCGCCACATCTTCATATAATGTGAACGTGCGGCATGGAGCGATCTCTTTCTTAAAAAAACTCGGAGTGATTGTCGAACTAAAATATTGCGCTTTGAGGTAGGGCGACTTCGGATAATGAAGCGTATAACTCACACGAAACTCGTCTGCAGGAAGCGCAATGACGTGCGTCTCTCCTATCGTAAACGAACAGGGGCTCTCTAATGTATAAATATTTTGACCTTTGTCTTGTTCTAAAATACCCGCCTTTTCAATCAGCTCCACAAAAGGTAAAGAGCTCCCATCAAAGATCGGCATTTCAGGGCCTGAGATCTCAACGATTAAATTATTTACTTTACAAGCAAAAAGAGCCGCCATGAAATGTTCGATGGTTTGCACCGACGCGGAGCCCACGCCAATTTTAGTTGTCCGAATAGCCTCGATGACATTTTCTGTTTTTGCAGGAATCTCAGGCGATCCGGGCAGGTCCACACGACGGAAAACGATTCCAGTGTCAGGAGCTGCAGGAATCAGAGAAACTGCCACCTCCACCCCCGTGAAAAGGGCTTTTCCCTGAAAAACAATTGTTTCTTTGAGCGTCGTTTGTGGATTCATGATCATTTCGAAGAAATTTATCTCATTTCTGGTTTCAAAACAAGAACGATTTCCGATTAATAATGACGGTTATAGTTAAAAAAAACATTGAAAGGACAATAATTCCTAGGTCCCCCCAAAAGGCATACAAAGTCCAAATCGAATAAAGAGGCACCTGGGCGGTCAAAACATCCGCCTTATTCCAGTCGCTTAAAATTGCAACTTCATGTCCTAAACTATCGATCGCAGCTGTCACACCCGCGTTGCAGGCTCTTACGAGCGGAAGGCCATTTGCAACAGCTTGGGCTCTAGCAAGATCAAAATGTTGCTTTGGAAGCCTTGAGCCCGGATACCAGTTATCGTTGGTTACGTTGACAAATAGCTCGGCCCCTTTGTTCCTTCCCTGCCGCATAATGCGGCCAAAAGTCTCCTCATAACAGATCGAAGTCGAGATCCGGACTTTGGATTGAAAAAGCTTGGAGCCTTGACCATGCGTAAAAAATTGTGAGATTCCATATTTTTTTGTCAGTTCGATTAAAGACTTAAACGGAAGATATTCAGCTAGCGGAAGCAAGATCTGCTTGTCATACCGGTCCATCCGCTCATTGGACGCAAAAAAAGCAGAAGAGTAGTGAACATCTCCCTCCGTCCCGTCCAGACCTACAATGATATCGGCCTTTAAAACTTTGCTCAGCGCCTGAATCCAGTATCGATTGGATACCAGACGATCTGCGTCTCCTGGTTCATCCTTTCCAAATACTTTATGCAAAATCTTAGCAACCCTTTCTTTAGAATAAAGGGGGTACTCATCCGTATAGGGAATGGCCGCCTCAGGAAGAACGACCAAATCCAGTGGACGACCCACCTTCGATAAAAGAGTTGAGATCCGCTCCCACTGCTCATAAGGAGAAATGAAATCGCTCGCCCTCTCTGGAAAATACATCTTTTGCGAAGGAAGAAGCGCCGTTTGCACCAAAGCAACACTTAGAGTAGGGCTTTGCGCAATCTTAGACTGGTGGATTCCCCATTGAACAGCTCCGAATAGATAGGGACACATGGCAAGCACAACCGCCGGCTTCCACCGTTTTTTCCAAACCGCTAAATTTGTCAAAATCACCCAAAACGAAAGGCCGAAAATCCCCAGCACAGACACCGCCTGAAGCGATAGAGTCGCAGCAGTTAGCGCAAGTCCCGCAGGATTAAACGAAAAACCGCAGAAAAAATAGAGCCTGAGCCATTCCATGAGAGCCCAAACAGAGGCCGATGCAATAAAAGGAATCTTATCGATCAGATAAGTCAAAAGCCCAAATTGAAGCCCAAGACCTAGTGAAACAAGCCCGTACACAATCAAAATATAGACGCCTTGAAATTCAATCGACGTCATCCAAGAAAGCTGGATCAGCTGGACCAGAAAAAACCACCCAGTCGCCAAAAGAAATCTCTGTTTCCTCGATGAAATTTTAGAGGCGGCGCGCCAGAAAACAGCAAAGCCGCACACAGCAGACACCGGCGCCAGCCACGGAGCCCAGGCTGGCTGACCAAAACTAACAATCAATCCGCTTAAAATAAAGAGTAGAATCAAGCTGTAGGCTCTCCCCCTTTAGCCACTAAGATGAAAAGACCTCCCAAGATAGCAAGGTTAGTCATGAAGTGCGCCAGCTGAGTTATTCTTTCCGGACCGACTTCCAGCCAAAAAGGGTGCATGATCAGAGTTACAGGAGCGAGAAAAAGAATGATTAAAATCGCTCCAAACTGAACCTTAACTCCCAAAAGAACCAACAGACCGCCCACCCCTTCAAAAATCGTCGCTAAAATTAAAAAAAAGACCGCATTAGCAGAGACAAATGTGACCACCCCATGCATAAAATCGGGCATCGGCGTCCCCGCAATCATTTTTGTAAGAGCGGTCGTCATAAACTGAACCGACTCATCCCAACTAAATATTTTACTCAGTGCCGAAGTCACAAAAACCACGCTGATGCAAATACGACCCACTAGCATAAAAATTTTTTTCATAAAAACTCCTTTTAAGAAGTAAATGTAGCAAAAACATGAAATTAGCTATACTAGATATATGAAATTCAGAGAGCATCACCTCCATCAACTTTTAGAAAAAATGGAAGCACAAAAAACACCTATCGATGTGCTGCTCCGCTATTATTTTAGGCAAAATAAAGCGCTCGGCTCCAAGGACCGCGCCTGGATCAGTGAAACTCTTTATCACTATGTTCGCTGGAAAAATGTGTATGACGAGCTGAAACTCAATCCCACCCAGCCCCTTCCCGAGCTTTTAAGCACCTCTCATCAGTTAGGCGCTCCCCAAAAACTCCTTGAAATCTTGAGAGCCGCCTATGGAGAAGAAAAAACGATAGAGATTTGTCAAATTAACCAAACTAGGGCCCCCGTCACGATCCGGACCAATTTATTAAAAATTTCAAGGGATGAGCTTCTTCAAAAACTATCGCCGCAGTTTCAACTCTCCCCCACAATAACCTCTCCCGCAGGAATCGTCTTTGCCTCGAAAGTTAACTTTTCAGCTCTCCCCGAATTTCAAGAAGGGTTGTTTGAAGTTCAAGATGAAGCAAGCCAGCTCGGATCCGCCCTAATTCGCCCCTCTGCAAAACAACAAATACTGGACTACTGCGCCGGAGCCGGGGGAAAAAGCCTAGCCATTGCGCCCTCCCTGCATCATTCAGGGCAGCTTTACCTCCATGACATCCGCCCCCAAGCTCTCATCGAAGCCAAAAAAAGATGCAGAAGGGCAGGTATTCAAAATGGCCAGTTCAACCTTCCGCCTAAAAAAAACTCCATCGATTGGGTCGTCGTCGACACTCCTTGCAGCGGAACAGGAACCTACCGGCGCAACCCCGACCTCAAGTGGAAATTTGAATCGATCGACTTTGCCACCCTCATTCAAGAGCAAAGAGAAATTTTTGATCAAGCCCTTGCCTATAAAAAACCGCAAGGAACGATCGTCTACATGACCTGCAGCATCCTCCCGGAGGAAAATGAAAAACAAGTTCAATACTTTCAAGAAAAATATTCCCTCCAAGTCGTAGAAAAATTCCAAACCCTCCCCCTCCTACATGGAATGGATGGATTCTTCGCCGTTTCTCTTAAATAAGATATTTGCTACACTTCGAACATGATGAAATACTTATTAATGCTTCTCTTATCCCTTTCTTTTCTCCATGCACAGCCGCAAAAAATCGTTGTGAACAACAGAATTTTGACTAATGTCAATGGCAAGACCCTCTCCATGCTGGATGTTGTCAAACAAATGGATGTTTACCTAAGCCAATACTATCCCCAATACTTAGATACAGAAGAAGCAAAAATACAGTTTTATAACTCGCAGTGGAAATCGACTTTGCAACGGATGATCGACCAAGAACTCATGATGGCCGACGCAGAAAGCCGAGAAGTCAAAGCCACCGATGCAGAAGTGCGCGAAGAGATCCAAAATAGATACGGCCCCAACGTGATGGGATCGCTCGATAAACTCGGCATCTCCTATGAAGAAGCCAAGAAAATGGTTTATCAAGATCTCGTTGCACAAAAAATTCAATGGCTCCGTGTCTCATCTAAAGTTTTCGCAAGAGTCACAACTGAAGTTGTCAAAAAAGCCTTCGATGAATACCTGATCAAAAATCCTCCCAAAGAGATGTGGACCTACCAATTTCTGACCCTTCGATATGACGAGATCGACACTGCAATGGCTCTTGCCGAGCAGATCAAAGATTTACAAGAAACTTCCGGCAGCCTTCTCTCCGTTGCAGCCGATCTATTTAAACAAAAACTTCCTGAGACCGAGTGGACGCATCTTTCCTTATCCACCGAGCTTGAGTCCGAAGATAAAGAACTCTCTGAGGCCCATCGAAACGTCCTTTCAAAATTGACTGTCTCCGGTTGGAGCCAGCCGATTGTTCAGCAAAGTAGAGACGGATCACAAGTCGTCCGGCTTTTCCATTTAAAATCGCACACCAAACAAGAAACCCCGCTCTTCGAAACCATGGCAAACGGCCTGCGTCAAGAGATTATGAATCAGTATGCAGAAAAAGAGATGGACGTTTATCTGGCGCGCCTCCATCAGCGGTTCAATTATAACAAAGACTCCCTCGATCTTCCTCCTCAGTTTGAGCCTTTTTCTTTCTGATGAGACTATCCCACTATTGCGATTTTCCTATTTTTGATCTTTTTGGCATCTTCGATCTCTGCTTTCTCAGCCATGTGGTTTTCACATTGTCTTCGAAAGCAGAGACCAAATCTGCGCAAAAATCTCTAAAAATATTTAAAATCGGAATAGTGGGATAGCCTCATGGAACTCTATAAGCCCTCAGAGCTCAAAGCATTTTTGGCAGAGATTGGCGCAGCTCCCATTAAATTTTTATCCCAAAACTTCCTCATCGACGGCAATATCGTCCGAAAAATTGTAAAGTTCGCAGACATCAAACCAGGAGACTCCGTCTTAGAAATCGGACCCGGGCCCGGCGCTCTCACACAAGAGCTTCTAGCGCAAGGAGCGCACGTTTTCGCAGTTGAAAAAGACCGCAAGTTTGCCTCCGCCCTTACGCGCCTTCAAACCGATGATAAACGGCTCGATGTTTTTGAAGACGACGTCCTTCACTGGAATCCGGCACCTCATCTCAAGCCTCATACAAAACTCATCGCCAACCTACCCTATAATATCACAACACCCATCCTCACCCATTTTCTTCCCCACCGCGAGCTTTTTCAAACCATCACAGTCATGGTTCAAAAAGAAGTCGCCGAAAGACTTTTAGCTTCCCCCGGATCAAAAACGTACGGATCTCTCTCTGTTTTCGTGCAATTTTATTCCGACCCCATCAAAGGCTTTATCGTCCAGCCATCGTGCTTTTACCCAGCACCAAAAGTCCAATCGGCCGTCGTGCAATTTCGCCTCAAAACCCCTCCGATCAAAGCTGAGGATCTCTTTTTTGAAATGACACGCTGCGCCTTTGGCCAAAGACGAAAAATGGTCCACACAACACTTAAAAAACTGTATCCATTGGACCGGATTGAAGAAGGACTAGCGAAAGTAGGCAAAGGTTTAAAAGTGAGGCCCGAAGAGCTTTCACTCGCGGACTTTTTGGTGCTTTTTGAAGTAATACATCAGAAGTAGCATCACCTGGCTTCCTAAAAAGAGCGCAAGGCAAACCGCTTTATGCTTCCCACAAAAATCTGTAACTGATGCCCAGGTCGTTTTTATGACAGGATTCATTGCATAGATCGGCTTTTCTAAAAGAACGTTATCCTTTTCATCCACAAGACGCAAGTGTCCCACAAAATCTCCAGCAGACAGCGGAAGATCTTTCACCGTCCACTTAATTTCTGCATGAAACTGAGGCTCCTCCGCAGGAAAATATTCCAAAACGACATCCTCTTTCAGAAACGCTTTTAATTCGCCCGCCGCCCCTTTAATGCGATGGGTAAAAACATCGCTCTCTTGCGCATAGAGAGTGCGGGAGATTTTTTTCTCCGAAAAAGCCGCCTCAAACAGCTTAATCTCATCTCGGAATGCATCGCCATTCGGCTGGCATTTTAATACAACTGCAATCAGGGTCCTTCCTTCATGCGTTGCAGCGCCCACCAGCGTAAACCCCGCGCGAGAATGGTATCCTATCTTAACCCCAATGGCTTTTGGGTAAAATTGCGGCCCAGGCTTAAGAAGCTTGTTGCGCTGATAAAAATATGCAGCCGGCTGAAGGTTTGTTTGCGGCCTCAGATAACGCGCCGTTTTAACAATCTCCCTAAATGCCCGGTGTTTTAGAGCCAGACGCGTGATCTGGGCCATGTCGTAAGCCGTCGTCCAGTGATTCTCCTGATGCAACCCATGAGGATTGACAAACTGCGTCTCTAGAATTCCACGCTCTTTTAAAAAAGCGTTGAGCTCACCGCAGAAATGATTGATATTTCCCGACAGCGACTCCGCTAAAACATTACCTGCATCATTTCCCGAACAAAGCATCAGACCATGAAGAAGCATGGAAAGAGAAACCACCTCTCCATCTTTAAGGCCCATCGAGGTTCCGTCATGCGTGAGCTGGTATGGTTGAAATCGAGATGGATCTGCATCAAGAATCGATGAATGAACCAACTGCACCGCATTTTTAGACGCCCGTGCAATTTCATCCAGTTGAGCCCCCTTTTTCTCCAAGACATAGAGAGCCGTCGCAATTTTCGTAATGCTGGCCGGATAAGCCCGTTGCCGGCACTCCTTAGCATACAAAACCGCACCCGTATCGGCATTGATCAAAATCGCGGAGGGAGCAGAGACTTGGACAGAAAGAGGCTTCGCATGGAGAGACAAGGCTAGTAGCGAAGCAACCCAGATTAAACGCAGCACCATATGGCCCCATATTATGAAGATCCTCGCTCAAGATGCAAGAAAGAAAATGTAAACAATTAATTATCAGTCATTTTGGAAATGTTAAAAAAATTAGTTGATATACTCTCCCCCGCAGTGTATTTAGTGGATATAACAACGAGGGGAAATGCTCACACCTGCTCAATTGGAAGAAGCTTTTGTAGAATTTTCACAAAACCTCTCCAAGCACGCTCCCGATGGAGTCATTACGGTCGACCTCAGCCTCTTGCAGGATCTGGGCCTTCTTCAAAATGGAAAATTTGATCAGTCAAGCTCAACCGATGAGCTGATGCACTACTTCCACGTTCTAGAAACCCCGGATAAAGTCACCCTCTTTAATGAACAATTCGTCGTGTGGATCCTGCCAAAAGTGGTCCAAGAAGTTCCCCTCACTTTGACCTTTATCGGCCGCATCCAAGGCGTAAAACCCAACCTAGAACTTGTTTTCTCCACAACAGGGGTTTACAACACTCCCAAATTCATTCTAAAAGTGCTCGAGCATTTCCTCACGGAAGTGATCGACACCGAAGCGATTATCTCTTCCATTAACCGCCTCCCCCCCAAAGCTTCCTAAAGGTTCGCCATACGCCGCCGGCATACGCCATAACCTACGCCATAGCCAAGAGCAAAAAATGCCGTATGAGATACAGCAGGAACCAGCATCTTCTTCAAGTAGCTTTCTGGTTCTTCTTCATCCGTAAAGTTGTCCGGCAGTGCAGCTGTGACTTGCAATCGTTTTACTTTTGTTGGATCTTTGGTGCTGATGCGCAGACCTGGACCTTCTGAATTAATATTAATATAGGGATCTTTATTACTGGGGCTTAAGAACTCGCGTGAAAAGGGTTGATCAAAAGGAGTAAAAATAACCTTCCAGGTGTCCGGAGGAAAATTAAGCAGTTTAGATTCATTCCATTTAAGTTCCACAGCCGTCTTAACTGTAACCGGGTCAAGTTCTCGATATTCACTGAACGAGAGAGTAAATCTTAGTTCTCCGCACGCTCTTTTGCTTTTTCTATATAAAGTCTGTGCTCGATAGGCGACTTCCAGATCATTTTCTGTCTCAAGCTGAAGAGCAGTTGCTCCTTTATTGTGATGTACCTGCACTCGATGGCTTCCGCGCAAGACCTTCCAGCCGGGGGTTGTTTGAATTCTGCAGAGTTCGTTTTTGTTTGCCTTTTGCCAGCTATTGTGCGATGTGGCGAAATGAAAATGGCCCGATCTGGGAGTAGGGTTGATTTCTCTCTTTGCAACCTTGTCAGTATGTTCAACAGAAATAGTTCCCGGGCTTGGAGGGATAATCCCTAAGAGAAGCTTATATTTATGGGGACTAGAATTTTTAACAGGAATTTCGATATTTGCAACACAAGCATTCGGATCCATAGAAAAAAGAATCCTCTGAGGTATTGAAAAGCTGCATTCCTTCTGCGAGGGTTTGACTAATGTTGCGCGTGTTTCATTCAGAATCAATGATGGCTCAAACCCCGACACCCCAAGGTGTGGAAAGTAACCTCTCACGGTAAATACAACATTTTCTACATTTGAAGCCTGTATAATACAAGAAGGCTCAATGGATAAAAAAAGTGGAGTAGCGGGTTTCATAATCCCCAGAGCAGCAAACGCTATGCGCGCGCCAAAATCATCCAATATAACTCCAGCACTTGCTTCTAACTCACACATGGTTGATTCAATGTATTCTATATTATTCTTAAGCCGATTATCAACTCTGTCTATAGAAACATCCATGATGTCTTTGCATTCGTTCAGAGTATTTGCAATCAGAAAACGAAGCCGTGTTTCAAATTCCGTAGCTGTATAAGTAGCATTGCTTCTGAGTATCATATCTAAACGATCTACTGCCCTAAGAAGATCTGGCACTTTGTGTTTTATTGTAACCATATTAACCTCCAATAAAAAATTGTTTGATCGACCAATGTTAGATCTTAAGAGGAATTGTGAAAAGAAAAATTTTAAGGCTTG
Source organism: Rhabdochlamydiaceae bacterium (assembly GCA_041487155.1). GTDB lineage: Bacteria > Chlamydiota > Chlamydiia > Chlamydiales > Rhabdochlamydiaceae > PALSA-1444. Next base: position 56 of record JBGPMV010000056.1, on the reverse strand, counting down.
ATGAGGTAGTCATTAGAAAAAAATAAAAAAAGCATACAAATATACAGCTACGGAAT
>JBGPMV010000055.1:0-9237 GCA_041487155.1 Rhabdochlamydiaceae bacterium | reverse complement strand
TCGGCAAGTGCTAGATTTTATATGGCAGCCCTACTAGAATGGTTTGCCTCCTTAAAGGGGCGTTAGCTCAATTGGTAGAGCGCAACAATGGCATTGTTGAGGTCAGCGGTTCGATCCCGCTACGCTCCAGTATGAAAAGACCCACGAAAAATAAACCTGTGCGTCAGAAAAAGGTCTCTCAAGCCAGCCTTCACAAAGAGGTCTTTAAGCAAGTTTTAAAAGAGAATGATGCTTTAATGAAAAGGCTGTCCAAACGATGATTTTTATTACTGTCCAAGAGGTAATTGATGACCATGCTGAACTTATCCAGAAGTACGGTGGTTTGAATGGAATTAGAGATATAGGATTGCTTGCTTCTGCTTTAGATATGCCAAGAGCAGCAATGTTTGGAGAATATCTCCATCCAACAGTTTTTGATAAAGCGGCTGCTTATCTATTTCATATGATCTGTAACCACCCCTACGTGGATGGAAATAAGAGAACGGGAACTACGACAGCTCTGACTTTTTTAAGGCAAAATCGGGTACACATTGAATTTACGGAAGAGCAAACATTAGTTTTTGAAGAGCTTATAGTCAGCACGGCAGATGGAAAAGTCAGCAAGGAAGAAATAGCGAAATTTTTTAGAGAATGCTACAACGGCCCGGAGCTTTCGGAAGGAAAGCCCGGCCAAGTTCACATAACCTGAGCGGGAGATCTTCTTTCTAAAGAATCCTAGTTGAGTGTAGGAATTTTAACGGGCAGGCGGCCTACGGCCTGCATTTCTCCAAACAGAACTTTACGGACGCTCTCTTCTGCCATCGGGTCATTTTCATAGCCGATCAAAACGGTGGGGATTTTGGGTAAGTCGAGGAGTCCATAAGGCGACGCCATGACAATTAAAACATCAGGTTTGTTGTTTCTAAGTTGTTCTTTAATGGCAGCATACCATTTCATGACGCACACAACGCGGGGACCGCTGAAAGATGAGCGGATGGCTTTTTGTAGAACGGGCGCTTCTCCGCCAAGCACTGCCCATTGAACTTCTTGGTCTGGCATTAAGGGGAGATGTTTATTGGTGATGAGGGTGACGGCATTATCGTAGAGCGTTTGCTTTAGAGCTATAGCTTCTTGTGTTGCAATACAAGTTTCTTGGACGGGAGGTCTTTGCAGGAGTTTTTGTTTTGTCTCCATGATTCGAATGACATGTTCATCCAGGAGCGACTCAGAATACTCGCCGCTCTTGACGGCTTGGATAATGCGGCTCACTCCTTGAGGAACAGATTCTCGAAGAATCGTGTCCACCTCTTCTGAAAGATGATCGCCATAGAGGAGCAGGTCATGGCCGGCCTTCAAAGCATCGAGCGCTGCTTGATCTGGCTTTGTATATTTTGAAATGGCTTTCATGTTGAGCGCGTCTGTCACAATTAAGCCGGGAAATTGAAGCTGATTGCGGATTAAATCATGTACGAGCTCATGAGAAAAAGTTACAACTTTGTCATCCACTACGAGATGCGCCGTTAATAGAGCGGCGGAATGTGCTTGGACGGCCGCTTCAAAGGCAGCGAGTGATCGGATTTTTGTCTTAGGGAGATCTTTATGCGAATCGATGATGACATCTCCGTGATCGGGAAAATGTTTTGCGCAGGCAAGAATCCCTTCTTCTTGCATGGCGCGGATAACAATTGAAACGAGCCTGGCCACTCTTTCAGGTTCGTCTCCAAAAGATCGTGTTCCAATGACGGGATTTAGGGGGTTGATATTGATGTCGGCTACAGGAGCAAGATTGAGATCGATGCCTAATTGACGGCATTCCCAGCCCACTTGCCTTCCAAATTTTTCGATGAGTGTAAGATCTTGAATTGCGCCCAGTGTTAAGTTGCGAGGGAACCTCACAGCATCGGTCACACGCATGGAGGTCCCCCATTCTGCATCTCCAACACGGATGAGCGGTAAGCGAGTTTTTAATGAGGCAAGAAACGCACGATACGATTGAGAAGAGCCTTGTTTTAAGATGACTCCGCCTACATGGCAGTCATTTAATAGATGATTCAAATCTTGTAGATGCTGATCTTGTCTTTCGGGACATGCCGGTATGACAAAAAGTTGTCCGATTTTTTCTTCAAGAGACATCTGCTGTACGATTTGAGCGGGCGACTCCGTGAGGAGATGAAATGCAGCGATCGATGCCATTATAGGCCCCAACAAAATCTTACTCGCCTTCGAGAAGGTCTAGAAATGCTTGGAGTTGTTTTGAGCGGGTTGGGTGGCGCATTTTGCGCAGCGCTTTAGCTTCGATCTGGCGGACGCGCTCGCGGGTGACTTTGAACCTAAGCCCGACTTCTTCGAGTGTTTTTGGTTTGCCATCGAGAAGGCCGAATCGTTCGATGAGAACGGTTCTTTCGCGATCAGTCAGCGTTGAGAGAACCTCGTTCATCTTATCTTTGAGGATCGAGTAGCCGGTCGCTTCTGCAGGAGATTCAGTCGAGGTGTCTTCAAGGAAATCTCCAAATTGGCTTTCGCCGCCATCACCCACTTCTGCCTGGAGAGAAATCGGATGCTGAGCAATTTTATAGATCTCTCGGATCCGCTCAGGAGTTAGGCCCAGCTCGGCTGCAAGCTCTTCCGGAGTCGGCTCGCGGCCGGTTTCCATCATCAGTTTTTTTGCGCCGCGAAGCACTTTGTTGATGGTCTCGATCATGTGCACAGGAATACGGATGGTGCGGGCTTGATCGGCAATGGCACGCGTCACGGCTTGACGGATCCACCATGTTGCGTACGTCGAAAACTTATATCCCCGTCTGTATTCGAACTTTTCGACCGCTTTCATCAGACCCATGTTTCCTTCTTGGATCAAGTCTAAGAAAGAGAGGCCGCGGTTTGTATATTTTTTTGCAATGGAGATCACGAGGCGCAGGTTCGATTCAACCATCTCGCGTTTTGCTTCTTGGCTCTTATCCATCCACCTCTGGAGCATGCGAACGTCTTTTTTAAATTCGTCCAGAGATCTCCCTGCAGCGAGTTCCCGCTTCGAAAGTTTGCGTTGAACGGCAACGAGCTTTGCAGCAGCGAATTTATTTTTCTCAGCTCTTGGCTGGAGCTCTTGCATCTCTTTTTCAAGAGATAAGAATCGATCATAGCCGCGCATGATAACTTCGCAGAAGTCTTCAATGATATTATGGCGAAGGTGCATCTGACGCAGATAAGCCTGTGTTCGGATGCGGCATTTTTCAATATCTTCTAGAATTTTTGCTTTATCATTTTTCTTAAGCTGTGGATCGCGCAGCAGAAGCATATACGTTTCCAAGACGGCGTCTTCTTGTTTGAGAAGGGTGGCCAGCCTAGGAAGCACGGAGGAAAAATGGGTTTTATCGGAGACTTCCTTTTCGGAGATGACTTTATCAAACCGCTCTTTGGTCGTGATTAAATAATTTGCAATTGAGATGGCTTCCCGCGTCGAGTAGCGGAAACGCATGATGATCCGCTCGATTTGTATTTGAGCTTTTTCAATCCGTTTGGAAATCTCGACTTCTTCTTCCCGTGTGAGAAGCGGGACAGAGCCCATTTCTTTCAGATACATCCGAACAGGGTCGTCCGACGTTCCTTCCGGTTTTCTGGGAAGGCCTTCGATCTCTTTGGCTTCTTTTTTCCGTTCCTTTTGCCGCTCGACTTCCGTCTGATTCAAGATCTGAATGTCCATTCCGCTCAAGAAAATGAGCACCTGGTCGATCTGCTCAGGCGAGTCAAAACTCATCGGCAAAATTTCATTGATCTCCTCGTACGTAACGTACCCTTGCTCTTTGGCAAGCGAGACGAGCTCTTCAATCTTTTGCTGATGCTGTTGCGTAAAAACGGTAGAAAAATTTCCTTTACTCATGCAATGATTAAGATTCTCATTCTAAGACGGCTTGTTGTCAAGATGTTAACACAAACAAAATACATTCACCGTCGGGGTTTAGGAAAAAGTGTAGCACATGAAGAGATCCAAGGCTACCTGAAAAAGCAGATTCCTGCCCTTGAACTGGAAAAAAATTTAGGCAGGCGCCGCGCCGATGCCGTCTGGGAGGAGAGAAAGGTTGTTTTTGAAATTCAAATATCTCCTATCTCCCTCCAGGAAGCGCTCCAAAGGTGCACCGACTATGCCTCTATGGGATATCAAGTCGTCTGGGTTTTACATGAGGCTCTCTATAATGGCCCTAAAGTTTCTCCTGCGGAAAAGTTTTTAAGAGCCGGCTATCCGACCTATTTTACAAATGGGGCCGCCCTCTACGATCAAATCGAAGTCATCCGAGGTAGAAAGCGTTTATTCAAAGGTGAGCCGCTCCCTGTGAACATTGCAGAGCCGTGCGCTCCTTTTATTAAAGTGCCTGATCGAAACTGGCCGCTACACTTTGTCGGAGATGCGCATACCGCGTGCGCAACATTAGGGGTGCAAGAAATTCAAAAAATTATTCACCATCACGCTCCGCCGGAAGGGTGGAAATGGTGGCTTCATTTTATCGGGCTTCGAATCCTCGAGCTTGTTTCCACAAACCAAAAGTAAAGAGTTACACCGAGCGCCACAAAAGCATAAATGACTTTCTTCAAGGGGAACATTTTTTCTAAAGAAGAAATCATCGGGTTGCGGGGATCGATCCAGATGATCCGCACGTGTTCCAAATCGCTAATTATTTTTTGAGCCGAGAGGCGATTCAACGGATACGGCGGGCTTAAAATCGAAGAGCCCGGGTACGTTTTCCCTTGGAATTCAAAGTGATACTTGCCTTGGACGGGGTAGGAAGACGAAGATTTTTTTATCACTTTCCAATCATCTAAAGTAGCTTCTACCCTCACGGAGAGCCGCAGGTACAAGTAATATTCTCTCATGGCAATCGAGCCTATACTTAGGAAAAAAATCGACCCCAAGAGCGTCAGTGGATAAGACATATTGAATTTAAACCAGGCTAGACTCATAATACACTCCATAAAATACAAGGAACTTGCAATATTATGGCACAAGACGAAAAAAAAGAAGCAGTAAAGAAAAAAAACGGAAAGATCTCCTCCGCTACAAAAAGAGATAAGCAGGGCGCAAAAAGACGTCTTGCAAACCGGGGATTTAAAGCAACGGTGAGAACCGCCGTTCGCGCCTATGAAGAATCTCTTGCAGGAAGCGATCAAGCTGCAAAGAAAACTCAGCTCAATAAAGTCTACAGCTTAGTTGACAAAGGGGTCAAAACCGGCCGCTTTAAAACCAATCAAGCTGCACGCACCAAAGCGCGCCTTTCAGCACGTCTTAACTGAACCACTCCCCATAGATAAATCTAGGGGGTTCTAATGGCAAGACAGACCAGCTCTTCAAAACTCTCTCTGAGATTGCTCCCAGGTACAACATTTCTGACCTCGCTATCTGCCGATCCACCTTCAACAGGCGAACAACTCTGTCTCTGGTCTAACCCAAAGCAGGCAAGCCTCTGCTTGCCTATTGCTGTTTGTTTAAGTCTTGATAACGCCTGTTTCAAGAGCGGTTCCGCACCTGCCCAAGCTAAGTTTGCTTGGGGTTTATCAAGAATTTCATTATGAACATGCAATGCTAGAAAAGCTGAATACAAGTCTCTCTGGGCTTCGATGCCGCAAGGGCATCGATGCCACCGTTCACTTAGAGGCTTTTTCTTTATTGCACCACAACGATGACACGTTTGAGATAGTTTTGTGTCATAGGTTGAAAATTCAATGACCCGGCCACCAGCATTTTCGGCTTTGCGACGCAGGATCTGCATAAACATTCCAGGAGCGTATTTTGTGACGCTCTTGCCGAATGCTCTTTGGAAAGCTTTATAAGATAACTTTTCGCATTTTATCGTGGTTCCTATCGAGAGAATTTGGTTCACATAGGTTCCATGAAGAGTTTTACGGGTACTGGCTGTTATTCTTTTGAGATTAGACAGCTCTTGTTGTTTCTTCTGATAACGATGAGAGTTTTTCCATAAGGTGTTTTTTTTAGGAATGCCTTTTTCAGAATAGTTTTGAGGGTTATTTGCTCTTCGGCTACGGTCTAATTCTTTTTGAAGTTTTGCGATTTGAGCTTCATTTTCCTGAAGTTCTGAACAAAAAGCTCCTAAGTGGACTGTTTCTCCAACGATGGCAATCGTAGAGGGTCCTATGTCTAATCCGACTTGTTTCCCATGTCCTAGCTTATGTTTTTTCTTGAGAAAAGGCTTTCCCTCTTGGATAAGCTGAGCGTAGATGCGAGAAACTCCTTTGATCTTCCGCCGAACAAGTCGTACATATTTGGTGTGATGGGAGAGTGCATGGGCTTCTACTCCATCTTTATCTTTTTTGTCATACAGGGGTTTTAGGATGAGATTGTTCCAGTGGATTTTTCCATTTTTAAAGCGAATGCCGGTGATGTTGGATTTGCCCTCAAGGGATGAAAATAGTTTTGGGTTTTTAAAGCGGGGTCTTCCTCTTTTTCCGATTAAATATTCATTTGCTGCCAGATAACCTCTGCTAGCAATTTTTTGTGCAACTTGGGAATCGATATGATCTTTAATCCACGAGGCTTGGACGTGCTTTTTTGCAATGAAATGCAGGGCGTACTCTGAAAACTGAACTCTTTTAAGTATTTTTTGAAACTGTTTACTTCGTTCTTTAGAGCGGGGAAGTTTTCTAGCCTTCTGCCTCTCTTTAGATTGCCTTGCAAGATCGAGTCGTTTTAGGGCTTCTTCTAAACAGACATTATAGAGGTGTCCACCCGCTTCAAAGCGGGTATGGATCCTCTTTTCTTCTTCAGGAGTTAGCTGGAGAGGGAGTTCGAAGATAAAGCTGTCAGACATATTTCTGATTCTCAATATACTGTTTAACTACTGATAGAGGAGCTCCTCCCACCGTGGAAATAAAATAAGAGTTTGTCCACAGTGTGGGTAGTCTGGTTTTAAGGGAAGGAAATAACTGTCTAAGTTCATACGAAGAAGTTCCTTTGAACTGCTTTATAAGCCGATGTATTCCGTATTGAGGGTCAACTTCGACTAGAAGATGGAGATGATCTGGCATAATCTCTAATTCAATGACTTCAGAAGACTTTTCCATGGCAACTTGATGAATGATTTCTTTCAGCTTTATCTCAACATTATCCACAAGAACCTTACGTCTATATTTTGAACACCACACGATATGGTACTTACAAGAGTAGACAACATTTCGGTTAGATCTGTATTTCATAAAAACATTATGTTACTGAAGGCTAAATAATTGAAAGGGGAAAATTGAAAAGCAGCTAATCCTAAGTTTAGGAAAGGCTGCTTTTGTACCTTATATCCCCATGGATAAATCCAGGGACATTGCGGCGCGGTTGGTAATGATGGGGCTCTAATGAGCCCATCTTGTTTTTATTCCTGACCGCCTGCACGACGAAGTCTGCACGGTTTTAGCAATCACATCCATTTCCCCAAGTATAACAACGGACTCTTTTGCGCGCGTAACGGCCGTGTAGAGCACTTCTCTCCCGAAGAGTTCTGTGCCCGGAGGAGCGAGTACAACGACATGATCAAACTCGCTGCCTTGGCTTTTGTGGATGGAGAGCGCGTAGGCTCTCTCATAAGCGGGTAGCGCAGAAAGAGGAAATTTCTTTCCATCGATGAGGGCTTCAGTTGGAGAGATTATAACACCCGTATCTCCATTGGAAAGCCCTGTCTCGCTATCGTTGCGAGTGATAATGATAGGAGTCTCTTTTCTTGAACCGTGGAGGAGTTGGTTGAGCGATTTCACACCCCAGGGCCCCTCACGAAGAGGCGTGAGAATAGTTGCAGATCCATACTTTTTAATAAGCTCAATCGATAGCGGTCCTTGCGGCGTCGGAGGTGTTCCTTTTAAAATGGAAGATGCCAGATCGAGAACCTCTTTTCGATCGGAGCGAAGCGACTTATTTAGATGAGCGGTCGGTACTAAATCGATGAGGTCATTAAAAACGCTGCCCGATTCCACAGGCGGGAGCTGATTACCGTCTCCCAAAAAGACAACGCGCTGGCCCTTGCACATGCTTTTTAATAAAGCGCGCATGATTTTCACATCGATCATCGATGCTTCATCCACCACAATCAAATCGGCTTGAATAAAAGAGCGCAGGTCTTCAAGGTTTCGATCGGACTTGATCCCAAGGATGGAGTGGAGCGTGCCAGAGAGCGCCATGGGGTTTTTCTCTTTCAGCCTTGCAGCTGCTTTTCCTGTTGGCGCAGTTAGGATGATGCGAGCTTGGGCTCCAAAACTTTTCACAAGCTCGGTCACTAGATAGGTTTTACCGGTTCCAGGACCTCCTTCAATGATGGAGAGGCACTCGGATCTGACAAGATCAAACGCTGCTTGCTGATCCTCTGTGAGCTGCGCTTTCATTTTAGGAAGCGGAGAGGGTCCTAAGAGCTTTTTTAGTTCCCCTATTACGTCTGTTTCGTAGCGATAGTTTTTTTGTAAATACACAAGATCATTTTCGATGACCAAATAAGGAGAGGTTGCGATTCCTGACTTCACCGCCTCTGTCCAAGAACTTGGCCCTTGCAACTTCTGTAAATCCAAGCAAAGATGTCCTTGTCTTGCCGCTTGCATGACCGCGGCAAAAAAGGCTCTTTTTTCTTGAGTCTCAGGCGCATGAAGATCTGCAAAGTAAAGATCGATCGGTTCTAAAAATCCTTCTTCAAGAAGAGCTGTTAGCATGAACCCACCCTCTCATGGTTAATTTTATTTGTGACCGCGAACGATATAATGCGTAAAAGAGAACAGGATCCGAAAGATCGCAAGCGGCAGGATATGCAGGATGATATACTACGCACGGTAAGTTTCTTAAAGTTTTTCATGCCATTTTCCTCTCAGTTTCATTAACCGGGAATGTAAGAAAGTATTTCATCCCAGAACTAAAAAGTTAAAATTTTGTGTTTCCAGGAGATAGGGTTGAATTATACAAGCTTTAAAAGAACAACCACTCGATCATTATTAGAGTGTTTCCCTACCCGAATTCTGTTCGTAATTTTATCCTTTGACGCGAGAAAACCCAGTGCTTTAGCACTGGGATGAATCGCGCTTGTATTTAATTTCTTCTTTTGCATATGCTCTCCCCTAAGGCTCGATAACCAAGAGCCGTGTAGGTTAGAATAGCCGCCGGTGCGTCGGTTAAAAGTCTGTGGAGCTGCCCTAACTTAAGGGAGCTATGAAGCAGGAATCTTTCCCGTTTACGGGAGAGAGGTTCAAGACAACGCAGTTGATCCAAATTAATAAGATGCAAGTCGAGTG
>JBGPMV010000054.1:0-9350 GCA_041487155.1 Rhabdochlamydiaceae bacterium | reverse complement strand
TCAGGCAAAAAAATATAGAAGCTGTCCGGAACTGGATCTAAGCTAATTCAACTATCTTTGTAGTCGAAAAACCTCCTCCATTGCTGGACAAGTTCAACAAAAGATTGAAGTTTTCTAGCGAAAACTATAAGATTGTTGGATCAATAAAGGAGTTTCTATGGTCGGTTCAACATTCAATGCTTGTGTTAACTTTGCAAAAGATTCTATGTACATTCCACACTTTAATTACATCAGAGGCACATCTTTTTTCGACTGTTTGTGGCCTTTAAGTTCTGTCCTGGCATGGTCTTCTGCGAAAATCCATGAAAGTCATATAGGCTCCTGGGCCCATCTCTCCGCTTTAGATCCAGCTCGTGTACAAGTTGTTGATTCTATCGTTGAGCTTAAAGGACCTGTTTGGGTTGTTGCAAGTACACTTTGGCCTCTAAACATAAGATGCCTTCTGGCGAGTTTGGCTGTCGGGATTGGAACTGGTTTAGCAGCTCCATTGCTCGACACGATCTTACCTCCTAAAAAATCCACCAAAGATCAAGTGCCGACTTTGAACAAGGCCCTTAGTGTAATTGCTGGAATTGGAGCAGGTGTTTTGGTTTGGAAGCAACTTGGAAAAGTCATCCCTGCAACACGCGGGATCTTTTTCTACAATTTGCCTATCTAGTAGATGATCGAAATCGACCTCCTCCACTTGTGGAGGAGGTTATTGATTACTTAGAAAATCTCTTCTCTGAACTTCTGCCGAAGAAAGGCTTTCTGTCTCCGCCTTTAAAGTCTCTTCGTTGATCTCCACCTTTAAAATCTCTTCGTTGATCTCCGCCCTTAAAGTCTCTTCGTTCATCTCCACCTTTAAAATCTCTTCGCTGGAATGATCGGCCGCCTCTACGAGGGCCTTGAGGTTTTCTAGGATAAGAAGCTTGTCTATCTTCGCCGGGAACTTTAATGCCGGAAAACTGCTCGATCTCTTTTCTAACTTCCCAGTCTTTGCTTGAGAAGAATGAGAAGGCTGTCCCTTTATTACCTGCACGGCCTGTTCGTCCAATGCGGTGGATATAATCGTCTAAAGAGTTCGGCACATCGAAGTTGATGACGTGGCTGACTGTTATAACGTCAATGCCGCGTCCTGCAACGTCGGTTGCGACGAGAAACTTGATTTTCCCTTCTCGGAACTGGCTGATCGTTTTAGTCCGTTGACGCTGGTTTAAATCTCCGTGGAGCGAGCCGACGGCAAGCCCTTTGTCTCTTAAATCGTTTGCGATCTGTCTTGTTTGTCTTTTCGTGGAAGAAAAAATAATCGCTTGATGGATCTTGGCTTCAGATAAAATCTTGTCCAGCGAGCGGTTCTTATCGGATAAACTATCGGTGCGGATAAAATGCTGCTCGATGTTTGTCAGCTTATTTTCAGTATGGTCGGTTGAAATCTCAAAAGGATTTTTAAGAAGTTTTTCAGACAGCCTGCGGACATTTTTTCCAAAAGTAGCGGTGAACATCAGGGTTTGTCTTCCGGCTGGCAATTTAGCAGCAATATCTTCTACAGGACCGATAAAGCCCATATCGAGCATCCGGTCGGCTTCGTCCAAAATAAAGACTTCGACGTGTTGGAGATTGACTTTGCGTTTATCCATCAGGTCCATGAGTCTTCCTGGAGTCGCGATTAAGATGTCATGCGGCCGGGAGAGATCGCGGATTTGTCGTTGGTAAGGGACGCCGCCATAGACCGTCACGTTGATCAGGTTAACAGAGCGGCCCAGTTTGACAGCTTCTGCAGAAAGCTGGATCGCCAGTTCGCGTGTGGGGACTAAAACGATGACTTTGGGACCTTTGCGGTCTTTGGCTTGAGAAAGCTTAATAATCGTTGGAAGTAAAAAAGCCGCGGTTTTGCCGGTGCCGGTTTGAGAAGAGGCACGGAGATCGCCCCCTTTTAAAATGTGGGGAATCGCTTCCGCTTGGATGGGAGTTGCTTTTTCATACCCGAGACCCTCTAATGTTTTGAGGATTTTTTCGTCACTGATAAATTCTTTGAATAACATGTTTTCCTAGTTTGTAGACGATAACGATAACATATTGGTGCAAACAAAGCATTTAAATTCATTGCCTCTTGCAACAGCTTCATCTGTAGAGTCTTAGGATTCTCTCTTTACTTTTTTCCACGGATATGACAATAAAAAAATTAATAAGGAGTCTTATGAATGTAAAAAGAATTATTGGAATCATCGTTGTCATCGCGGGCATCGTGATGTTATTTGTATCAAACAATATCAAACAGCAGGTAGCTGCAGGAACGCTTAAAGTTAATAGCGCAGAAAAAAGTGTCAATCAAGCAAACAGCCTTTTTTCATTAAACCCAACAGCAAAGCAGCTCACCCAGGGGGTTACGAAAGGAGCGCAAAAAAAGATTGCTGCCAGTAAAGCGCAAATTGCTTACTACTCAAAGCTTGCAGATGAGCTCCAAATTGGAGGCTTTGTTTTGATCGGCGCCGGAATCTTGATCGTTATTCTCGGCAAAAGCCACTCTAATGAACCCAAGAGAAAGAAATAATCTCAGGTGGCGCTTCAAAACCCCTTCTTTACTAGAAGGGGTTATTGTTGGAACCGACCAGACGCAAGAATGGATCCTTCCGTGGTGGTGGCACCATTACAGCAAATTCAACACCCTTCCTGTCACGTTTATTGATTTTGGAATGACGGAGACTGCAAAAGCGTTCTGTAAAGAGCGCGGAAGCTTAGTTAAGCTGCCCATCCCGGATATTTTCGTCGCAGAAAAACAAGAAATCGATGACGCCTCCATCCATCTTTGGGAAAATACGTTCGGGAAAGAGTTTTGGATGCGGAGAAATGGCTGGTTCAAAAAACCGATGGCCTGCCTCCTATCGCCTTACCAAAAATCGATCTGGATCGATCTAGACTGTGAAGTACGCGGATCTTTAAACCCCCTTCTTACGTATGAAACGCTGGCTCTAGCAAAAGATATCCACGACCCTATCAGCGAGAGAAAGGGGTATAATTCCGGGGTGATCGTTTTCAAACACGGCCTGCCGCTCTTTGAAGAATGGGCAGATACCGCTTTTGCCTCCAATCATCTTTTTGCAGGGGATCAAGATGTTTTAACACACCTGATTAAAACACGAGGGTTCAAAATCGATGAGCTTCCGCTCATATATAACTGGAGCCGCTGCAGCGGAGAAGACCCGGAGGCCGTGGTCTACCACTGGCATGGAAGGCATGGAAAACAAGTGATCGACGCTCAATGCGCCCTTTTAGAAAGAGTGGGGATGATCTCTCCCCTATCAACCTGCTGAAAAGAGCGCGGAGGTTTGCATTTTCCTTCTTTTTTCCCTCCGAAACGGAAAAAAAATCTAAGCTCCCCCTGCACGGCCCATTGATAGAACGAGTCATAAGATGAGCTGACTTGCAGCCGCATATTCCGGTACATGCCTACATTTCCACGGATCTCTCCTCCCCAAGCGGCTTTTCCAAAACCATTCAAATAGTACGGCCTTGCAGCAAAATAGAGGGGTGCTTTTTCGTATGCATTAACATGTAATCCGATTTCTCCGCTATACGATCTCAGCGCAAACTCCTTCCTCGAATCAAAATAATGGACTGTCTCTCCGAACGGATGATATATGTTTAGGCGAAAATCCCATCTTTTTCCCAGTGATTCCAGTCCAAAAGCGACTTGGTTATAATGTCCGCGATGGGTTCTTCGATAGTCGTAATACCCATTGACCCCCCAGATCCTGGACGTGAGGTACCTTACACCGATCCCGGAATTGATGGCAGACTGTCCGTCATTGAAAATATGGCCGCGTACATCCAGCAATGGAAGCCACCTTCTTCCCCAGGCTTCGGTAGATGCAAAAAAAATTTCTAATGTAGAGTACCCTTGATTAAACCCTATTCCTTTGGATTCAAGATGCTTAAAAGCGACGCAGAATGGATCGGTCTCGCATATGCTTGCTGATAATGGCGCTATGCGCAAGAATAAAACACATAGAAAAAATTCAAGGAGTCCCTTATAATTACTTGTAAGCTTCATACCCCCCTATCTTAATGAATCGTAGAAAAGAATTGAAATACCTATTTTTGATCATCGTTGTCTTCGTTGCCGCTTGCATCGAAACCGATATTTATTTGCCGGCTTTCCCCGATATGATGAAATGGTTTTCTGCAACAGAGGGTCAAATTCAAGGCCTTCTGACGTGGAACTTTGTGGGCATCTGCGTTTCAGGCCCCTTTTACGGGCCCATTTCCGATTCATTCGGCCGGAAAAAACCGATTCTTATCGCTCTTGGCATGTTTTTAGCCGGAAGCATCATCACCCTTTTTGCACCGACCATGGATCTCATGCTATGGGGGCGTGTTTTGCAAGGACTCGGAAGCGGCGGATGTTTTACCTTGGGAACGGCGATTATTTTTGATGCTTTTCAGAAAGAGAAAGCAATCGCTGCTCTTAATAAGTTAAATACAGCGATCCCCTTGATCATGGCTGCAGCTCCTATGCTGGGAGGATATCTTAACTACACATTCGGGTTCCGCTCGAACTTTTTAGCAATTGCCCTCTTCGTCGTGATCAGTTTTGCAGTCTGCCTCTTCTTATTTGAAGAAACCTTGCCGGCAGCCAAAAGAAAACCTCTCAAAGCTGCAAAAGTACTCCAAGACTTTAAACAAGCAATCTTATGCCTTCCATTTTGGCAAATCACACTCGTAACAAGCGTTATCTTCGGCGGATATATTGCATTTTTATCCGGCTCATCGGTTCTCTTTGTCGTTGAATTTGGCATGAGTAAAGCGGTCTTCCCCTTCATTCAAGCAGCGATTTTAGGCGGATGGGTGGCAGGAAGCCTGACGATCAACCGCGCCATTGCAAAATGGGGAATCCCTAAAATTAAATACGCCGGGACCGTCTTGAGCGTTCTGGGCGGCGTCTTATTAGGAATCATCACTCTTTTTGCTCCTCGAGACCCTTACCTTTTGACAAGCGGGATGGTTCTTTATGCGTTTGGAGCCAACTGGATTATAGGCCTCTATTTCCCTGAGTGCATGGAACTTCTTCCTGAAATTAAAGGCGTCACCGCAAGCCTTTTAACAAGCTTCCGGTTGATGATCGCCGCCTTTGTTGTGGCCTTGGCCGGCTCGCTGTATAACGCCTCGATCTATCCCCTCACAGCAATCATCTTAGGAACGATCGCAATCTTTCTGCCGACACTTATCTACTACGAAAAAAGAAAGCCTGCAAATATAGACATCTCGATAGGCGAGCATATAAATCACTAAACCTGGTACGATCGTGTGCCTATGTCTATCTTTAAATATCAAGGCGCGCAGGTTTTGCTTCTTATCGTTCTCTATTTTTCCATTGCACAACTCTTGCCGCTCTCTATCCACCAAGGGCTTTATACCTTCAGCCTCTTCATTAAAGACCTTCTCATGTGGATGCTCCCCTTGACAGTCGGCTTCTTCATCGCCCACGCAGTCGGATCGTTTAAAAAACAGGCACCGCTTTTTATTATCTCTCTCATTCTTTTTGAAACTTTTTCCAATTTTGCAAGCGTTTGGTATGCCTATCTAGGAGGCCAACTTGCCGCCGATCATCTGCCACCTCTTCAAATCGCAACCTCTAACTTCGATTTTTCGGCTCTTTGGCGCCTTCCCCTCTTTCGGCCTGCCTGGTGGTCTGCAGACAAAGGAGCGTTTCTTGGGCTTGCTTTCGGCATGCTTGCCGCTCTTACAAACCAACCCACTCTCCGAGAGTTCATTGAGCAAGGAAAAGAAAAAGCCCAGTGGATCCTCACCAAAATCTTTTCTAGGATCATCCCTCTATTTGTTTTAGGATTTATTGCGCGCATGTATCAAATGCATCTTTTTCAAGACGTCGTCCTCCCCTACAGCACGCTACTCCTATGGCTCGTACTTTTACTCGCCGTCTATCTCACAGCTCTTTTCATCCTCGGCAGCAACTGGACACTAAGCGACATCATCCGCTCGATAAAAAACCTGCTTCCTGCAGGAGGCCTTGCATTCACCTCCGGCTGCAGCATCTCCACTATGCCCTGGACGATTGAGGGAACTGGCAAAAATCTTATAGACCCCTCTTTTGCAAAAGCGGTCATTCCTGCAACGACCAATATCCAGCAAATCGGCGATTGCATCACCAATACGTTTCTCTGCTTCTTGCTCTATCGCCATTTTTTTGGGGCTCCGCCTGATATTACCACGTGGGCCCTCTTCAGCGCCGTTTTTGTACTCGCCCGCTTTGCAACCGCTGCAGTTATCGGCGGCGCCATTTTTATTATGCTCCCAATCTACGAATCGTATCTCTCGTTCAACGCCGAAATGATCGCTATTATTTTAGCTTTCAATGTCATACTCGATCCCATTGTGACTTCCTGTAATGTGATTGCAAACGGAGCGCTCTGCCGCCTCTATGAAAAAGTCTGGAACTTTGCAAAAAGAAAACTCCCCGCAGAAAAAATCCCGGGGAGCTTAAGAGAAAAATAATTACTTCTTAATGTGCTTGTTTAATGCACCGGCCATCTTGAGCATGTCGATCGGTTTTTTGCCGAGGACTGCAGCTAACTTTGCATCTGGATTGATTATACGTCGTTTTTTTGCATCTTGGCACTTATGGGATTTGATATAAGCCCATAGTTTCTTGATGATATGAGGACGTGTTATTTTTCCTGATCCTACGATCGCTTGTAATTCTGGTGATACAGAATAAGTCATTGTTGTAAGGCCGCCTGCCTTTCTTGCTTTCTTAGCTTTTTTCTTCTTTGCCACAGGTTTTTTCCTTTTTTAGGTTATGGAAGGTTGTGAATTTCACAGCTTCTTATCATGGGTGTAAACTTTTTTCCAAAATCTTCACAAGTGTTTTTTTCACTTTTTTGAAAAAAGATGCAAAATTCTCCATTTTTTGTAAAAATTCACCTAAAGAAAGGACCTCATGAACAAGATCTATTTTTTGACTTTTGGACTTATTTTATGTTTTTTTGCACAAGGCGACTGCGGTGGAAGAAGACACGACGACGACGATCACCATGAACATCATCATGAACATGACGAAGAACACGGTAATGAAGGATACTACGAACATGAACATGAGCGCCATGAGGATCATGAACATGGCGACCATCATGAACATGGTGGGCATGACGGGCATCACCACTAAAAAAAAGAGGCCAGGATCTTCGTGTTATAAATAACAGAGGACCTGGCCTCGAAAAATTACCAATTTCGGATATTACGTGAAAGCCTTTGAAGCTCTCGGCCGGCCATTTTCAGTTTTTTTGCAAACATCGCTTTTCGGCGTCTGAATTGTTTTGTGTGACCTCTTTTCATATGTTCCTCTTCCTTGAGTGTATTTTTTTGCTAGATGCGCATTAAATGAATTAACCCGCACCCATCTCTAATATAACTAAAATTACATTATTTTCAAATATTTTTTATTAAAAAAGAGAGTCTGATAATTATCTGATAACTATTTCATAAACAACTGAAATTAAGCTAAAAACACTTCAGGATCAATGATAGTAGTTGGGTTCCAAGGGAGCGAAACCTCCCCCGGCCTGCCGCTGGGGTCGGTAAAAATCAGCCTGAACTTGACGTCACGCAGATCTACGGGGTTATCGAGCTCTAGATAATCAATTCTGATTCTTGCTTCTATTTTCTCTCCCGGCGTCAAATCTCCTATATCAACTTCGGATTGTTGATCTCCTTGAACGGATCTCAGGCGATTAATCATCCAAGTCTTAGCAGGAAGCTGGGAGCATGCAAGCTTCATCTTGGAAAAAGGCCTAATAGCGCTCTTGTAAATCTCATCGATAGCGGTTTCGATTGATGCATTTGGCAGCGTAGTATCGATGTAGTTTTTTTCATTATTCGCGACGATTTTTTTGAGAATCCCTTTGTTATGGTTTTCTCCAATCCCTACAGCAAAAAGATGCGCAGTTGCTCTCTTGAGACGCTCATGAATAGCTGCTAGTGTTTTTTCATCAAGATTATTCTCCTCTCCATCCGTCAGTAATATCACCGTCCGAGATCCAATTTTCTGTGCTCCAGCAATTAAATCCTTGGTCGCTTGTTCAAGTCCAGCAAGAATTCTTGTTCCGTCCCTGCAGGCAATGTCCGCTATGTTCTTTTTTATCTCTTGATTATCAGCCTTCTTTGTAAGCCTGGTCATAGGTGTGATCACTTTTACCCTGTCGTTAAAGCCCACGATCTCAATACTAATTTCCGCTCCGGAATTATCAACCAGTCCCTGGGCATGATCCAAAAGGTCGTTCAGTGCCTTTTTCACAGCGCCTGAACGATCGCCTGGGTTCATACTACCACTCGTATCAATGCAGAAGACAAGCGTTGCGCAAGGAGGCACGGGCTCTGCTATAGGCACCTCTATTGAAAGTTTCCCCCAGTGAATAGACGATTTCAATTGAGCAATAGGCTTTTGCGGACGATTTTTCCATAGATGATACAGGTAGAGAAGACCGCCTCCAATCACAATACTGCCGGCAATCTCCTTCTTATAGCGCCACACAAATGATGGGCCGGCGTGCATTGTTTTAGATGCAAAAGACGGCAGCTTAGCATGAGTGCCCTTCCACCAAGCAGCTCTCCTGCCATTCAATGAGTTCATTTGCTTCCATGCCGCATCGATCTGACGATCTAAAAAGCCATCTAGCTGTGGGAGTTTAGCATAGACTTTTGTGTATCTATTTGTTAACCACCGAGTACCTTCATTGTATTTTTTAGACGCTGTTTGACACGTAGAGCTGTAGTAACCGTCTAGTGTTTTAGACGCTGTTTGGTAGTAGCTGTGTATGGTCATCCCATCTCCTGTTTTGCGAAGCAATTTAGGCTATCAGAAAATAGTTGTCAAAGATCATCTTAGGATGATTACCAGCTATCCCCTACCTTATAAAGTCTACTAACGACTTCTTTTCTAACTTCCAGTGCTTTCTGCTGGAACCACTCTTTATTGAGCTCTAGCTTTTTACGCACGGCATCATCCAGCGTAGGATCTTTTAAATGCAGACCAATCTTTTCAATCTTGTCTGTAAGCTCGAGGTAATGATTTACAGTAACTTCTGGTATTATTTCTCTTTGCCAAGCTAAAGTGCCATTGCGATTCTCATATCTCATTTCAGCCTCAGGGTCGAATAGAACGCTGTTGAATTTAGAAAGCAGCTCATCAGACTCCCTTGAACAGCGTGTTGTCATGAGACAGATCCGTTTTTGAGGTAGGTATTTAATGTTAGTCCCTTCACAGCTATAAGGTACCTCTGGAATTTGGCAACCATTAATTGAGCTTGCTTGCGCAACCGGTAGGGATAAAGTGGGTAAATTTGAATAAAAAG
>JBGPMV010000053.1:0-9415 GCA_041487155.1 Rhabdochlamydiaceae bacterium | reverse complement strand
GGGCTCGCTAATCACAAAGTTGTACAAAATCGAGATTAAAGCAAGAGCTCTTAGACGAAAATCTTTGTTTCTTTATACTGGTTGGCGCGAGGTACGAATGCGCTTAAAAAGAAAAAGACATCCCATTACTCTTCTGGAGATCATGATTGTGATTCTGCTGATCGGGGTTATCGGCGGCGTTCTGAGTTACAACTTGAAGGGAACGCTCGAACGAGGAAAAATATTCCGCACTGAGGAGGGAAAGAAACGGCTTAAAGAAATAGTAGAACTGCAGATTGAGACGGGTGGATCTTCACTAGCTGAATTTCGAGGAGTTTCTGATTCTTTTTCACCCATAGTCAAAGAGTGTGTAAGTAAGTCAAAATTTATTTCTCCTCAGAACCTGGAGGCCTTTCTTAAAGATGGTTGGAATGAACCTTATCTCATCACGATAGTTAATGAAGAGCTTCGCATTTCGAGTTATCGATACGATCAACTAAAACCACAAAAATGAGACATCCCTTTTCTTTGATGGAGATCATGATCGTTCTTGTTCTGGTGGGCATTCTTGGAGGGGTCTCTGCTTTTTCACTAAGACCGCTTTATCAATCGTACAGGTTCCGTCTGGAGGTAGAGGCACTATATGAGCTGTTGCAAGAATTGCAAATTGAAGCGCTTGCGTTGCGATCCGACATGAGAATTGGCTTTACCAAGGAAAAAAATGGCAAACTTTTTGCCCGCAGTTTTTCAGATGAAACAGTCATAAAATCACAAACACTAGAGTTATCCCACATTGAACCCATCGACATTAAATCTATTTCTATTTACTCAAATGGCCTTATTCACCCAACATCCGTTATTAAGCTCTCTTCAAAAGAAGAGGCGCGGTGGCTCGACTTGAGTGGAGGACACCTGATTAAACTTTTAGAAAAAGCGCCTCAGGAGGGCGTGCGCGCCCGTGTTCCGGACTTGAATGAGATCAAGAAACATCTGTAGGTAACAGAATGAAAATAAAAAGCTCTGCCTTTGAAAATGGAGGGACCATCCCTGAGAAATACACCTGCGAAGGGGCTGATATCAACCCTCCCTTAGAATTTATCGATGTTCCTCAAGAGGCGGTCTCTTGCGTTTTGATCATGGACGATCCCGATGTTCCCGCTTTTGTCAGGAAAGACCAAATGTGGGTCCACTGGGTCGTCTATAATATTCCTCCGGGGACAAAGAAGATCTCTGAGAACTCGACTCCTCTGGGAGTTTTAGGCCGCGGCACAGGGGGAGAGATGCACTACCAAGGGCCGTGCCCACCAGATCGAGAACACCGTTATTTCTTTAAATTGTATGCTCTAGATACATTATTAAAACTAAAACCGGGCGCTTCTAAGCAGGAATTGGAGGCAATTATGGCCTCTCACATCGTTGCAAAGGCCGAACTAGTAGGGCTGTACTGTAAAAAAGTCAATCCGTAACCCACAGAATCTGAATAAATTACAAGATATTATAATAATTACTTCACAGTTAGTTTGACAAATAATTTCTTTAATCATTATGTTGCACATTAGATTAGGGTGTAAATCCTAACCCGTTTAGCTAAGGAGGAAAGGAATGCAAAACGCAGCTATGTGGCTAGCAAGTATCTTTGGTCCGTTTTTAGTCATATTAGGACTCTGGATGCTGCTCTATTGTGATCAATATAATAAAGTTTTGAACGGAATCAAAGGTTCTGCAGGACTTTTTTATATGAACTCAGTTTTTAATCTCTTGGTTGGTTTTACTGTATTAAGTCAGTATGACCTCTGGGGATGGAACTTGCTCGTACTCGTCACTATTTTGGGATGGGTCATGGTCATTCGTGGAATTATGGGACTCTTTGTTCCACAATTACTCATTGATATCATGATGGGCAAACACGGATTTGCAAAAGTAATGGGAATCATCCCACTCGTTTGGGGTGTGTTCCTCTCTTACGTTGGATTCTTCATGTAAGGATCTATTCAAAAAGTGTTAAGTTCTTTTTGATGAAGAGCTCGGTGTTTTCACCGCGCTCTTTTTTTTTTCGTGCGTTTCAAGTATCCTAGCAAAAAAGTCTAGACTAGGAGACACGTATGAAAAAATTTGCTGGAATCGTCGTGGGAGCTTTGCTGCTTTTGGCTCAGACGCCGACAGAACAAATCCCTCTTCCTCGGCAAATCGAGCCTCATTGGCAAGAGAAGATTGTCGAAAAATACCCCTCGGGACAGCCTGCACAAGTTATATTTTCTGAAAAACTAGGCGATGGTCCCGATACTCCGGTTAAAATTTTCACCTACCATCCGGTCAGCGGCCGTCAAAAACAAGATATCGATGTTATCATCCAAAAAGATGCTGAAGGGAAGGATCAACCTGTTCCGCATGGGGTTGAAATGTCGTGGGATGATGCCGGCCATCCTGAGCGTGTGGCCTCCTATAAATATGGAAAACTAGATGGCGAGTTGCGCCTTTTTTATCCGACGGGGCAGCTCAAATTGCACGCGCGCTTCAAAGATGGAAAACGTGAGGGGCACACGATCGCCAACTACCAAGAGGGCGGTATCTCAGAAGAGATGTATTTTAAAGATGATAAGCTTGAGGGTGACGTCACTCGGTACTTCCCTAAAGGGGGAAAAGCTGTTGTTATTCCGTATCAAGAGGGCGTTCCCCATGGAACAGCTCTTGAGTGGAATGAAAATGGAGCGCTTAGAGTTTCAAGACACTATGAAAAAGGTTCTCTTAACTCAAACGGGAAAAATCCCGCTGTTGTCGTCTATGGAGAGGGTCATGCATTTCAAGAAGTCCAAGATTTTCGTCTGGGAGAGCCTATCGGAACCCACGTCAAATATCATCCGAACGGAAAAGAAGCCTATAAGGTCAGTTTTAAAGAGGGGAAAAAAGAAGGAAAAGAGCAGTTTTTTGATCGGGAAGGAAAGCTGATTGGAGAAGGGGGATATAAAAATGGAACAGCTTTTGGAAAACACTATAGAAACCACGAAAATGGAGCGCCTGCGTTCCTCGCTATTTTCAATCATGAGGGAGAGCTTTTGCAGCCTGTCGAAGAATGGAATGTTCAAGGGCAAAAATTTGCGGAATATACATTAAAAAACGGCCTTTTAGAAGGCTCTTATAGCGAGTGGTATGACAATGGCACTTTGAAACGAGAATCGTTCTATGCAAAAGGGGAGTTTGAAGGGCCTCAAAAAGAATACTATCCATCCGGCAAGATCAAAGCTCAGGGACCTTACAAGAACCAAAAACGGGATGGCCTTTTTGAAGAGTTTTTCGATAATGGCAAGCCTGCCATTAAAGCCCATTTCAAAGAAGGGCTCAAAGACGGCCACGTCGTTGCTTGGCATGAAAACGGCCAGAAAAAATTAGAAGAGTTCTGGGTTCAGGATCAACCGAATGCCGTCCGGCGCGAGTGGGATGAAAAGGGGCTCATGAGGTCTGAGCAGCATTTTGATCACGGCAAAAAAGAAGGCGCTCATTTGGAGTGGAATGAAAAGGGCGATCTCATCACAGAGGTCAGCTACCTTGACGATCAGCCCCATGGAACGGTGCGCACATGGTTTGAAAAAGACCTACCTCGCCACTTAATCCATTTCAAGGAAGGACAAAAAGAAGGTCTTGAAGAACAGTTTTATGCAACAGGGATCTTGCGTTCGAAAGCCCACTATAAAAATAATCTCCTAGATAGCGCTGTTGAAACTTATTATGAAAATGGATCTCTGCAGATGAGCCAGCAATATAAAAACGGCCTCTCTGTCGGAGAACATCGGGAATACCATCCGGCAGAAAATGATGCTAAGAAAGGTGTCTTGGCATCGATCTCCCGCTATGATCAAGAAGGCAAGCTTCAGGGCAAAGTTGAAAAATTTTATCCCGATGGAAAAACACACTCCACTCGCAGTTATAAAGATGGCATGTTGCAGGGGATGAGCGCCAGCTGGGATCCGGAAGGAAATCTGATTGCTGAATCTTGGTATGAAAACGGTCAAATGAATGGAAAACATTTTGAGAAGTTCCCTGATGGACGAAGCGCTATATTCCATTATGAAAAGAATATTCGCCATGGCGTGCACCAAGTTTTTTATCCTTTGAATAAAGATCAAGAACAAGTGAAAGCTTTTGAAGTTACCTTTGTTCAAGGAAAACCCGAAGGAGAAGCTGTTGAATACGACATGAGCGGAAAACGGGCGGCAGTCACCCCTTTTAAAGAGGGAGTCAGAGAAGGAGAACTTCTCGCCTTTGATCAAAAAGGACGCATACGGGCCAAGATCATGTTCCATCAAGACAAAAAAGAAGGCCCTGCATCCGAATACTATCCTTCAGGCCAAGTGCTGACAGAAGTGCAATTTGTTGCAGGCCAAAAGCAAGGGCTTGAGAAAGGATATTTTGAAGACGGAAAACTTGCCCATCAAGCTTTTTACAAAGACGATCAGCTTCATGGACTCTCAGAGCGCTTCAATGAGAAGGGCATCCTGATTTTTGAAGGCGAGTATAAAGAGGGTCTTCGCCATGGAAAGCTTAACAAATACAATGATGAAGGAAAGGCAACCGTGCTCCAAGTCTTTGAAAATGACGAGCTTCACGGAACCAAGAAATCGTACGATGTCAAAGGCGTCTGTGCAGAAACACGTTGGCATCATGGCAAAAAAGTGAGCTTATAGAACATAAGAATAGAGCTCTGTGTTTCCGTATTTCCTGATGGGCAGAGCTTTTAGCTGTTTGAATGCGTGGGAAATCTCTGCCAATGGAGAAGGTACCGGGCTTTCCATGAAAAGCACACCGCCCGGTTTTATCAGTGCGTGCTCATCAAAAAATGTTAAGAGCTCGGTGTAAATCTTAGTCCGATCGTACGGCGGATCGGCATAGACAATATCACATAAAATATTCATCTCCTGAAGCTTGGTAAGAGCCTTGAAGACATCGTTTTGGATAACGTGGGCTTTTGATTCGATCTTGAGAAGGGAGAGATTTTCTTTTAAGGCTCGGATTGCTTCTCGGTGTGAATCAATGAAAATGGCCCGGCTTGCGCCTCGGCTAAGAGCCTCGATTCCCATCGCGCCGCTGCCGGCAAATAAATCGAGAAAAACAGCACCCTGAATTTGCGGCTGCAAGATATCGAAGACAGCTTTTCGGAGCATCGATGTGGTAGGACGCGTCTGCGATCCTTTAGGAGCTTTTAAAAGACGGCCCCCGAATTCACCGCCGAGAATTTTTAGCGTCATGGCCGAGCTCGCTCTCCGCTTGCTTTAGAACTGTTGCTTCTCCTTCCTTTAAGTATTGATCAAAAAGAGTGTGCGCTTTTTCAGCTGTCCACTGTTTTTGAAGAAGCCTGGAGCCTTGTTTAGCTTTGGAAAGAGAAATCGTTTTCTTGATTTTGAAAATCTGATCTTTATTTTTTCCTTCTAAAAGAAGAGTGAAATCCGAGAGCGTGCTGGCAGACCCTACCAACATATAGGGATGGTCGCTGAAAAGATTAGGAAGCCGTGATGAGGGCGGCAGGATTTCAATACGGTTTTTTGTATCAGGAGAGATGACAGAAAGGGTCATCTCTTTAGCAATGGGGTATCGAAGATCCATGACAAGCTTTGCAAGCTTGCGCGGGAAGGCGGCATGCGTATCGGAATAAAGAAAAGTGCCTCGGCTGGCTAAGCTGAGCATTTTTAATGAGGAGAGATTATTCCCATGCCCGGCAGTTGCGGTATATAAAGTTACGCGGTCTCTATTTGCCTCAAGCCAGATGTTGATTTTTTTTCTTTGCTGAGTCGATTTTAACGGCGAATCTCCATCCGAAATCAAAATAGCTGTGATGGCTTCTTCTTCGGCGATTTTCGAGCTTAGTATTTTAGTCAGCGTCGTGTAGACATCTGTGGCAGCGCCGTGGTAGGAATGCGACTGCTTATTTAAGAACTCTTCTGCTTTTTGAGTATTTGCTTTTGTCGTTGCAAGAGGCGTTTCATTCAGCTGAGTTACTGCGGCGTCTAAAACGAGGATATTAAAAAAATCTCCCGGCCTCAATGCAGAAACTGCACGAGCAATACCTCTTTTTGCTGTCTGGAAATGGGCTTTATCAGCAGAGGAAGATCGATCAATGACGAAGAGATAATTTTGTTTAAGCCGGTGCTCTGAAAGATCGACTCTAGGAATGATCTGGACGGAAAAAAGAAATCCCCCTTCTTCCTTTGCAAACGTTTTAACATCCACATCGAAGAACTCATTCCATTCTCTAAGTTCTAAGATAGGAAGGCCATACTCTCCAAGAGAAGAAATGGTCCTTGCCCCCACAATCGATTTTGGGCTCGAGGGTGAAATTGTAAAGTCGGCATGGACTCTTGCAATTTGTTCATTCGGAATTTCACAAAAAGATGGGGCGGTAAGAGAGGGGCTCATCTGCTCCACTGTTTCTGGCATCGGCGTTTCAGGAGCGCTTCGTGAAAAAACTTGAGATGCTTCTTCTGATGGAATGTAAACAAAGGCAATAGAGGTCTCTTCTTTAAAGATCGGCAGCGCCGGAAGCGGCGTCTTATAATCAAAGCCGCCTTCTTGGAGGGGATCTGCATCAAGAGGCACTTGAGGATGGATTGTAGAAACAGGAGGCAAATTCTTAAGAGAGACAGACGGTTCTACAAAATGGGGAGCTTGAAGGTCCGGCAGAGGGGCCTCTATAAGATCAGGCAGCGACAAATGGAGGGGAGGCAGCGGCGGGGGCGATTCAAAACTGGATTCCAAATCGTGCAAGGCAAGGGGTTTAGAATATGTCTGGGGCGTTTGAAGCGGAGGGGTTTCTAAGTAGCTCATCGCCTCTTCTAAAGCTAGATTCCGCTTTAAGATAACAATGTTTTCTTCTTCGAGAAAAACGGAAGGGGTTTTTCCTATTTGTGACAAAAATTTAGGTGAAAAATGGAGCGGCTTTGAAAACAAGACAGCTAAGGCGGCGATATGTAGCGCCGCCGAAATCAAAGCCGACCTTGTGAAGCGTTCTCTAGAATGCGTATTTACCATCATCGTAGTTCAGTTGAAAGGGCTCCTGCTCGGTGTTTCAAATAAGGTGTCAGCTCTCTATCTTGCAACACTTGCTCTAATAATGCTGCTCCTTCTTTTTTGGAGCTCTCTGCTTTTTCAAGATCATTCCTTAAAGACGCATCTTTTGCCTGCCAGGCAAGGATTTCTGCTTCGATAAATTTCATATAATTTATAAACAGTCTGTCTTTTTCAGGATATCTAAGACGCGCCTCATGGTATTCTTCGCTGATGGGATCATCCTTAGAATTAAAATCTTCTTTAATTCTATTTAAGAAAAAGAGCGCCGACTCAATCCGTGTAGATTCGGGAGCAAGAGAGATTCTTAAATCTGCATAATCTAAAGCTGCCTCTAAATGGACCGGTTCACCGGATAGTTGCTTTTGAATTTGAAGATCTTTGAATGTCGATAAAACAGAGCGGACAACTTCATTATCTTCATTAGGATTTTGCCTAGATTGCACTAAAATAAGCCGGCTTTTTTCTAATAAAGCCAGGTTTTTGATAGAGCTTTCTCCTTTTGCAAGAATCGTATCAAAGGCCGCTAGAGCTTCCGGGGTTTGTTTGAGCTCTAAGTATGTTTTTGCCAGTTCCAGTAGAGCATTGTCCTGCTGCTTCCATGGAAGCGACTCATGGCGGGCTTGGACGCTGACGAGCGATTGAAGCACTTTTTCTTTTTCTGCAAGACCGAGCAAGCTCGCAAATTTGAGCGTTTCTGCTTCAAGATAGGTTTGGGCAGGATCGAAATTGACTTGATACGCATCGTCTACCAAAAGAATCTTTTTGTAAATTTCAACAGATTTATCAATTTCATCTTTTTCAAGATAATAGCCGGCAAGCCATAGTTGATTTTCAGGTTGGACATAGGTTCCCTCAACCACAAACGTCTGATAGAGGTTCTCCGCTGCCTTGTCGTACTCTTTAAGGGATAGATAGGCATTAAACAGCTGCAGACGAAGCGCTATTTTGTGTTTAGGATCGTCCGTCCCTCTTAGAGCTTTTTCCGCTGCCGGGATGAAAAGTTCCGGATCCGATTTAAGCTCTCTATGCGCGAGCGCCATCAAAAGATAAGCCTCCGGTGCAGAGGGATGCTGAGGATGCTTCTCAGAAAAATGTTCTAGTTCAACGGTTGACTCTGAAAACCTGCCTAAATCAAACATAAGCTGCCCCAGCAAAAACTGGTACGCCGCTTCTTCATCGTTTGAAAACAGGTTGGATAGCGCTAGCGCTTTAGATAAATCGGACATAAGCTGCTCTTTTTTCTCTAGCACCTGATCCTCTTCAGAACCTTTGAGTTCTTGGACGGATGAATGAACAATGGATGCCCAAATCAAGTTAGAGTGTGGTGTCGCAGGATATTTTTCTAAATACACAATAAAAGCCGCGCGGCTCTCTTTCCAGTGCTGCGTTTTGGACAGCAAAAGCGCTTGATCATAGAGGAGCGTTTCCTGCTCGGGAAAATCGGGGAAGTCTCTTAAGAGCTCATTTAAATCCAGACTTGCCTGAGCGATATCTCCTTTTTGCAGAGCTGTTTGAGCATGCAGTAATAGCGCCTTGCCCGCTTCCTCATCGCCGGGAAAATCTTTTAAAAACCTAGCAAGCGTCTGATCAAAAAGAACATTATTGTCCGTTTTTTGAGAGCAATGAATGAGTGTTAAAAAGGCAGCTCTCTTATGCGGAGTAGGTTCTGATTCTTTATCAATGAAGAGATTGAAATGCTGGATCGCTTCGGGAAGCTGATCAAGTTTAAAATAGCTGCGTGCAAGACAAAACTCAAATAATACTTTTTGTTCGTCATTTAAGTTCATCTCAATCTTCGGAGCCCTGCTCACTAAATCAGAAAACCGATCATTTTGGAAAAGAAGATGAAATTCTTGACAAGCAGCTTCTCCTGCCTTGCTCCCCGCTAGGTCGACCACTTGCTGAAAGGTTGAAATTGCGCTCAATGGATCCACTTCCAGTTGAAGGGCCGCCGCTTGAAGCAGAAGCTCTTCTTTTTGAAGCGGCATCTTATCTGCCAGCATCAAATACAGAGGAGCCGCTTCCTTTTGTTCTTTCAGTTCTCGGTGAATTTCAGCCAAAGGGAGAAGAACTTTGTTTTGATACGATGTATCAAATAAAGCAAGAAAGAGAGGTTTTGCCCTTATTGCAAGCTCACGTTTTGCTTCCACATCTGCAGTTTCTCGCATTTTTCTGAAGAGAGAGTCTGCCTGAATGAACTGCATCTCTTCTCGATAATCGATTTTATTGTCTTCTTGCAGCACGGGCGTCAACGTTCCAATCACCTCGTCGTAATTTCCGGCCAGGTACAAACACTGAGCTTTGCGGCTGATTGTCTTTTCAATCAAAAGAGGATCTGAAATTTTATTGTAAGCGGCCAAAGCATTGGCATAGTCGCCCT
>JBGPMV010000052.1:0-9417 GCA_041487155.1 Rhabdochlamydiaceae bacterium | reverse complement strand
TGATTTATATAACATGATAAGCGCGTTAAATAAGGAGAGATACATGGCAATCAAATTATCGAGCTATATCCCATTTAGAACCCTTGTAAGAGGGTACAGTATCAATGCATTTCCTAAAACCTCTATAGAAAAAACATTGTCTTACAAAAGTTTTATGAAAAATATTATGTCATTTGAAGAGTATAAGCGAGATCACGTCGAGGATCTAGAGACGTTTAAAAAATCCCCTACAATCCAATTAGTAGCTAAAGGTGATGCCAAAAAAATCGAGAGAGCATACGAGCATTTCTGTAAATCTCAATACACAGAATATAAGCAACAACAACTGGGTGGCAATCCCTCTGAAATGATTTAAAAGACCGTTACACTTTCTTAAGATTATAAGCTTCGAGCTCGGGAAGTGAGGTGCTGATGAGATCGCCCAGGCCATACTCTTGCAGAAGTTCGGTCGGTTCGGGCTGTACTTCAATGAGAACAAGCCTTGATCCTTTAGTAAGGCAGCGGTTGCTCATCTCTCTGAGAGTCTGCATCGCTGTCGCATCTAGAAGCGGCACATGCTTCATGCGTAGAACAATCAGCTTGGGCGGGATCTCCATTTGCATGATGAGGTTTTTCAGCCGGTCTGTGACGCCAAAAAAGAAAGGGCCTCTCATCTTATAAACCTCGACTCCTTGCTCGGGAAGCCGCGTCTCAAGCGTGATGACATGTTTAACATCGCTCATCCGTTTCATAAACAGAAAAGCTGCCATGAGCATTCCGACTTCAACTGCAATGGTGATGTCAATGAGAACCGTTAAGGAAAAGGCTGTGAGCAAAATCGCAGCATCTCCTCTGGAAGTACTAATTATCTTCGTAAAATGGGATAGCTCGCTCATCTGCCAGGCAACCACGACAAGAATGGCTGAGAGAGCGGCCAGCGGAATCCCTCCAACTAGTGAGGCGCAAGACCAAAGCAGAACCATTACAACGGTTGCATGGATCATTCCGGCAATCGGGGTTTGGGCTCCTGTTTTAATATTCGTGGCCGTCCGGGCAATCGCTGCCGTCGCAGGAATCCCTCCGAATAAAATGGCTCCAATGTTTGCAATCCCTTGGCCGATAAGTTCGCAATTCGGTTTGTGCCGCCCGCCGGTGACACTGTCGGCAATAACGGCCGAAAGAAGCGATTCAATCCCCGCAAGCAGAGCGATCGTGATAGCATCGGGAAGAACATCCAACGTTCTTGCAAAATCAAAATTAAATGTCGGCAACGGAAGGCTGGAGGGAAGCTGTCCAAATCGAGATGTAACAGTGTCGATCGGAAGATGAAAGATTGCACAGGCAGCCGTTGCGACAATAATACTGGCAATTCCCCAAGGGAACGATGCAGCCCACTTTTTGAGCGCAAAAATAAAGGCAACTGTTCCGATGCCCACTGAGGCTGTGACCCAATCCAGCGATGGAAGCGCATGATAGTAGGCAGCCCATTTATCAATAAACTGTATGGGCGCCTCATCCATCTGAAGCCCTAAGAGGTCTTTGATTTGCGATGAAAATACTACCAGCGCAAGTCCCGAGGTAAATCCAATAATTAGAGGATGGGGAACAAATTTAATGAGCGTTCCCAGCCTGAAAGCCCCCATTAAGATTAAAAGCCCGCCTGCAATAATCGTCGCTAAGGCAAGCCCATCATAGCCATGCCTTTCAACTATACTATAGACAATGACAACAAAAGCGCCTGTCGGACCTCCGATTTGAACGCGGCTTCCCCCTAAAAAAGAAATTAAAAAACCGGCTACTATAGCTGTAAAAAGACCCCGTTCAGGCTCGACTCCCGACGCCATAGCAAAGGCCATTGCAAGGGGAAGAGCGACAATCCCGACCGTAATCCCTGCAGAAAAATCTTTTTTTAAAAGCGCTAAGCTATAGCGCCTTAAGAAGTAAAATGATTTGGGTATGAATTCTTGGTAGTTTTTTAACATTATTATATATATTTATCCATAGAGAATCTATAATTGAACGTCAACCTAAAAGGAGTTTGTCCATGAATAAGCCTAAATATCAGATCACCCAGCGAGCCCGAAAAAAGATGAATAAAGAAGTTCGTGCATCCGCGATCCAGCCTAATCCTCAACCTATGAGTAATACTACCAAAGCTACCGGCCTCTTGTCCAGGTATCCTAAAAAAGTTCTGAAAAAAGAGACAGCTTCTTTAAAATCCCTCGATAAAAACCTTTCTGCCAAACGCAAAAAACTCCAAAACCCCCACTCTAAACGGACATCTCCCGGCTCCCCTGGAACGGAAGAGCGGGACGCAGCTCCTAAAATTGTCCACATTGAAGGCAAGCGTTGGATCAAGAGCACCGAGAGCAAAATTCAAGCGAATAAAAAAGTCATGCGCCGTCAAACTTTGAAAAAGAAAGGCCGCTAATTTTTTTATGCGCATTGCTCATCTTTCAGATCTTCATTTTGCAAGCTGGGATTGGAATATTTCGCAGTTCTTTTCAAAAAGGTGGCTGGGAAATCTCAATTTCATCTTTGGAAGACGCAATCATTTCGACCACAACAGGCTGGAAACGCTACCCCTTCTTTTAAAATCTTTAGACGTCACACATGCGGTCGTTACTGGAGATCTGACAACAACGTCTGCCCCTGCAGAATTTAATAGGGCAAAGCGGTTCATCTCCCAGATCGAAGCCCAAGGCATTGAGGTCTTTTGCATTCCCGGCAACCATGACCATTACACAAAAAAATCGTATGAAGACCGGCACTTCTATGACCACTTTTCCAGTTCATGGCAAGAGGGTATACCGCACGTCGGTAAAAAGGAAAGAATTTGGAAAGGAGGCGCCCGGAATTTGAGCCAGGCAGAGCCGACGCCGAAGCAACCCAACTTGAATAAGTTGGGTGATGCAGGCGGGTCTCAAATTCCGTGGCTGCCCGACGACGCCAAAACTTTACTCTTCACCGACGTGCGGTATAACTTAAAAAGCTCCGGCCTCACAGCAAAACAACTTTCACCGGGCTGGTGGATTATAGGCCTTGATACGGCGCTTGCTACATCGTGGTTTCATTCAACAGGGTATTTTAGCCCTCAAACGGAGCAAGCGCTCGAGCATTTACTCCAAGATCTGCCGCCGGAAGATCAAGTGCTGCTCGTGAACCACTTCCCTTTTTTTCAGCACGAATCTCCCCGCAAGCGCTTAGTGCGCGGAGAGGCGCTTCAAAAAGTCCTTGAAAAACATCCCCAAATAAAAATCTATTGCCACGGCCACACCCATCGCAGATGCATTGCTCCCCTAAGATCCAGCGGCCTCCCGTTGATTCTGGATCCGGGCTCTACGGCCCATCGAAAAAATGGCGGCTGGCATCTCATCGAACTCAATGAACATTCGGCATCGATCGCGCACTATTCATGGAATCAAAATGAATGGACAGCATCTCCATCGGAGACCTATGAGTTGGTATAACAAGGGATTGAAATTTAAATGCACCGGCTGTGGCGAGTGCTGCACCGGAGAGCCCGGCTACGTCTGGATCACTCCCGAAGAAATCGACACGATGGCTGCGCATCTGGGAGTTTCAAAAGAAAAATTTATAAAAACATATACACGGTCTATCTTTGGAAGAGTTTCCCTACGCGAAGACCGCGTCACTTTTGACTGCATCTTTTTAAAAGACAAACGGTGCCAAGTCTACACTGCAAGACCCTCCCAATGCCGTACTTTTCCCTGGTGGAAAGAAAATATCTCCTCGCCAGAAAGCTGGAAAGAAGTCGGAAAAAGATGCGAAGGGGTTGACCATCCCGATGCTCCCGTGGTACCTTTAGACATCATTGAACTGGAGAGCAATCGTTGACCTTAGAGCAAGCTCGTCCGTGGATGGACGATCCGTACTTTGATTCAAAAACTCGTGCGGAAGTAAAAAATCTATCGAATAACCCCACCGAACTCGAATCCGCTTTTTTCACCGAACTCAAATTTGGGACAGGCGGACTGCGCGGGATCATGGGTGTAGGAACTGCTCGTTTAAACATTTACACCATACGAAAAGCCACGCAAGGACTCGCAAACTACATCAAAAAACATGGCGATCCGGCGCGCGGTGTTGTCATTGGTTTTGACAGCCGCGAAAACTCAGAGCTCTTTGCCCATGAAACCGCCCGCGTCCTACTTGGAAATCAGATTCGAGTGCATCTCTGCCCCGCTCTCAGGCCGACTCCCTTCATCTCGTTTGCATGCCGCCATCTTAATGCTGCAGCGGCCGTCATGATCACTGCTTCGCACAACCCTAAAGAATACAACGGCTATAAAGTCTACTGGAGCGACGGCGCGCAAATCGTCGCTCCACATGATGCAGGGATTATCGAAGAGATAGAAAAAATCCCATCTTATTCTGCAGTTCAGCTAGCCGAGCTAGCGTCTCCCCTCTTATCTTGGGTGGACGAAACCCTCGACGACATTTATCTAAAAACCATCTCTTCCCACCCTATTTTTTCATCCGCTCCAAAAAAAGAACTTAAAATCTGCTATAGCAGCCTCCATGGAACCGGCATTACCCTCCTGCCGAGAGCGCTTCAAGAGTGCGGTTTTTCAGAGCCTTTACTTGTTGTCTCCCAATGCAAAATCGACGGCAGCTTCCCTTCTGTCTCCTCTCCAAATCCAGAATCTCTGGCCGCCCTTCAAGAAGGAATCGATTTTCTCAAAAAATCTAAATCCGATCTTTTTTTAGTCACGGACCCGGATGCCGACCGTCTTGGCGTCGTGATTAACCACCTTGGAAAACCTGTCACTCTAAATGGACATCAACTTGCAGCACTAGGAACTTTTTATCTCTGCGATACATTATCTAAAAAACGTTTGCTGCCTGCTAAAAGCGGCATTGTCACCACGATCGTCACAACTCCTCTCATTGATAAAATAGCAAACGCTTATCAAGTCAAAACCACACGCGTTTTGACAGGTTTTAAATATATTGGTGAAAAAATAAAAGAGTGGGAAACCCAAGATCAAATCTTTCTCTTTGGCGCCGAAGAGTCATTTGGATATCTCATCGGAACCAGCTGCCGGGATAAAGACGGCATTGCCTCTGCCTGCCTTTTTGCAGAAATCGCTGCCGATTTAAAGACTCAAGGAAAAACACTGCTTGATCTTCTCTATGACATCTACAACCGTTTTGGCATCACGCAAGAAAAAGCGCTCTCCCTTGATGTTTCCAATGGAAAAGAAGGCCTCAGCGCGATACGCCATCTGATGCAAGAGCTTCGCGATCATCCTCCAACAATGTTAGGTGATCAAGCTGTTATCCAAACTTTTGATTACCAACCTCGCGCAGATGTTCTTGAGTGGACATTAGAAGGCGGCAGTACACTTATGATCCGCCCCTCCGGAACAGAGCCCAAACTCAAAGCCTACCTCAGCACCTACCGATCCCCTAGCGCTTCAATTCCCTCAGACATTCAAGAGTGTCAAACCAGCCTTGATAAGCTTTCTCAGATCCTCGAGAGCCATCTCCGCTTCCTTCTTCATTAGATCAGAATTTTTTCAACTTGTTTTGGTTTGGTAAGATAAGGGGAGCGAACATGAATGATCGCCCTAAGCGAGCGGAAAATAGCTTTTTTAATAGCCTCAATATCATCAAAAGTAAGCCCTGAAGCATCGAGTTGATGCTCCTTGATCTTTTGCCCGACAATTGTTTCGATGAGATCTGCAATGCCCTTCTCATCTGCCACACGATTGCTTCGGAAAGTGGCCTCAATTGAATCGGCGAGCATCACAATGGCAGATTCGCGCGACTGAGGCGAAGGCCCGGGATAGCGGAAAAAACCTTCTTCTAGTCCAAGCGATTTTGATCGATTTTTTTCGAGATGGACACGGAAGAAGTGGTACACAAGCGTTGTTCCATGGTGCTCCCGGATAATATCGATGATAGGCTGAGGAAGATTTACGCTTTCGGCAAGTTTAATTCCTTCCGTCACATGCAGAATAATGACTTGGGCGGACTCAACCTCAGTGAGAAGCTGATGCATATTAAATCCATCGCCTTGGTTTTCAGTAAAATAGCTCGGCTGAATGACCTTGCCGATATCATGATAAAGACCGCTGACGCGGCACAGAAGAGCGTTGGCTCCAATTGCATGAGCTGCTTCTTCTGCAAGATTGGAGACACATAATGAATGTTGATAAGTTCCCGGAGCCTCCAAATTCAAACGGCGAAGAAGTGGATGGTTAATATCGCCCGATTCTAAAAGGATCATGTCTGTCACGATTCCAAAAGTCGACTCTAAAAACGGCAAAATGGCAACGATCAAAATTGAAATGGCAAAAATAAAGATACCCGTCGTGATACAGTCATTGAACATTTGATGATTCCAAAATTGATTCTTGAGGAGGTGGAATGCAAATACCATTGGAATGGAACTCAGCCAGACTTTTGAGCAAATCGTGAAAATTTCTTTTCTCTTACGGACCCCTGTTGTCCAAATAATTCCTAAAACTCCCATTGTCAAATTCATAATGCGAAATTCATGGGATTCCATGGCCAATGTAATACCTAGCATAATTCCAATAAATCCTGTCATAATCATCGCTACCGTTCTATCGACTAAAATAGAGAGAATGATGCTTGCAAAGAGAAGATAAACGGGCAAACGACAGATATCTACTAAAAAGCCCATTTGTTGAATGATAAAATACTCTGTTAGCTTCGCAAAACAAAGCGTCAATACAATCACCACGGCAATCAACGACATTTTTGAAAACGATTCGAAAATAGAGGGATGGAATTTATAAAAATAAAGAAGACCTACTAAAACCAAAATAAGAGAAAAGGAAATGCTCCCGAGAGCCGTTTGAGGTTGAAGAGAACTCTGCTCTTCTGTGAGCACCTTTTTCATCTCCTGCAGCATAGCCAAGTGGCGCTGTGTCACCTTGTCTCCCGCATTAATAATACGGCTTCCTGCTTCGACATGGGTCATTCGGGCTGGAATATGTTCTTTGATGTGTTCTCTTAATCTCTTACGCAAAGCATAATCTTCCTTAAAGCGCCAAGGATAGTTTCGGTATTTTTGCAGCATAAACGAAGAGGCTTCTCCCATTGAGTCCGGAAAGGCTAGTTTTTGAACCTGCTCCCAAACAGACTCCATAGACACCCTTCCCTTTCCATCTCCTTCGCAGGAAAGAAACTTGACTGAATTGTCCCCCAGAAGAGCCAGTTTTTTTACCGTCCGTGCATCTGTAAACTTAAGCTTTATCAGAGCCTTGTGGATCGCACTGTAAGCTTGTATAAGATCATCAAAAGTTAATAAAGGAAATTGTTCTCTCCAGTGCGGGCTGAGGATTAACCCCTGTTCGATTTGATCTTCCGCCTTCATGATTTCTTCATCATCAAAATAATAAATGAGACCGATATCCTTGTGAGACTCTTCCCTTAATAAACGCGTTGTTTCATCATCGTGAAAATCAAATGACACTTGAGCAAGCACATATTTTTTTGCAATGCTGTTCATTTCCAAATGATCAACGCGCACTTCTCGAAAATGGATAAAATAGGCCAGAGTTAGAATAAAACAAGTGACAAAGAAGAACTTATAAACCCATTTCCAATCGTTATTAGGCAAATTTTTTATGCTAGCTAGCAACCTATGGACCATGTTCAGGATCATGATAAAATCCTTTGATTCATAATTTGAAGAATCTAAGATCATGATCTAAAGACGATTAATCAGCAAGCAGCTATACTCAAATCATATGTATCAAAATCTTTCACGCAGGTACCGTCCGCAGACATTTAAATCGATTGTCGGCCAAGAATCGATTGTTACTACACTGAAAAATGCGATTAAACTGGATCAAGTCGCCCCAGCCTACCTCTTCTGTGGCTGCCGGGGAACCGGAAAGACCACCCTGGCCCGACTTTTTGCAAAAGCCTTGAACTGCAAAGGATTATTGGAGAATCAAGAGCCGTGCAACAACTGCCCCTCCTGCCTTGAAATCATGCAAGGGAGATCGCTCGATGTTCATGAAATAGACGGCGCTTCCAATAGAGGAATTGATGATATCCGCCAAATTAATGACACCATCGGCTATTCCACAGCAGGCAGTAAATATAAAATTTATATTATCGACGAAGTCCACATGCTCACCAAGGAGGCCTTCAACGCCCTTCTTAAAACCCTTGAAGAGCCGCCTGGCAACGTAAAATTTTTCTTCGCAACGACAGAGCCGCATAAAGTCCTTCCTACCATCATGAGCCGCTGTCAGAGATTCGACTTAAAAAGACTCACAACCGATCAGATCACGTCTAAGCTCCAATCGATCGCAAACGATCTTGGCACCCCTGTTGAGCCGGGCGCCTTGCAGCTGATCGCCCATGTGGCAGAAGGGGGCCTGCGCGATGCCGAATCTATTTTCGATCAGCTCCTCTGCTATAAAGAAGCCGCTGTAACGTTCGAGACTGCCGCCCAGCTACTCGGCGTCACACCCCGCCATTTTTACTTTCAGCTGGATGAAGCCATCGTAAAAGAAAATCTCTCCGCAGCTTTTGAACTCTCGCACACCCTTTTTTCAACAGGAAGGGAGCTTCACACCTTCTTGGAAGGGCTCTTAGAGCACTTCCGCACGCACCTCTTGATGCAGTATAAAATGCCGCTGAGCACCTATCTTCAACCCCAAGATGAAGCCCACTACCGCACCATGACATCCGTTTTTACACAAGACCATCTCCTCTATATACTCGACTATCTTACCGGATGGATCAAAGAGCTAAATAAAACAACTTTTAGACGCGTGACCCTCGAGATGATCTTCCTCCACCTCATTCGCAGCTTGAATAGAGTCTCCCTTACCTCTCTTGCGCGCAGGCTGGAAGAACTCTCCTCAGGATATGTTTCTAAGCCCGCTATTCAAGTAAAAGCACCGGAGCCGCCTCGTGAATTATACCCCGCGCGGACACAAATTGAGGAATTGGACTCTGCGAGACAAAGCCCAATCGAAGTCCACGCTCCGAACGAAGAGGATCATTCCCAAGTAGGGAAGCCCGATGAGGAGGATCGATTGAACACAGTCGGAGCCAGTCCAACCCCTTCCCGTCCACAAAGTCATTACGATACGATTCTTCGCTTTGCAGCCGTTGAACTCGAAGGAACCCTAAAGAAAGAGGTATAGAGATATGGGCAGTGGTTTTTCAAAACTCAAAAAGCAAGCAAAGCAATTTGAAGCGCAGTGTCAACTACCCCTCCCTAAAGGGAGGGGCTTGGAGGGAAACTAACAAGCCCTGGTTGACCAGACTAAGCTATCTGTAAGATAGCTACGTTGTATAGAGGCCAAAGACCGACGGCAGAATGCTTCCTCAGTTCTGCCCTCTCGAAACTCTGGTTGCAGACAAGCGATAGGGTAAGCACGAAACGGATTAGAGTACGTGCCGCTATACAACATTGTC
>JBGPMV010000051.1:0-9440 GCA_041487155.1 Rhabdochlamydiaceae bacterium | reverse complement strand
CTGACATCACAGTTTCCATCGACGACTGCCGCTCACATCACGACTCTTTGCTCAAACCAGCCTGTCGGACAGCATGGGATTTATGAATGGTTCATCTATGAGCCGTCTTTAGAGAGGGTTGTCGCCCCGCTTTTGTACTCTTTTGCAGGGGATAAAAGGCTTGGATCTTTGGAAGGCGTCCTCAATCCTTCTGAATTTTTTCCTGAAAGTTTATTTTTTAAAAAGCTGCAAGAACACGGCATCAACGCAACAATTTTTCAGCAAGATGCGATTGCAGGCTCCATCTATTCCAAGTCGATGTTTGCCGGTGCAAACAGGGTGGGTTATAAAGATTGGAAAGACGGCATAAAATTGCTAAAAGATCATCTTCATAAGCCTGGATTTTTTTATCTCTATTTTGGCGATTTTGACTCGGAGGCGCATCATCACGGCGTCTCATCTACAGAAGTTGAAAAAGCGCTCGATCGATGTTTCCATGAGCTGGAAACTCTCGTCTTTCCAAGCTCTACCACCGTGATGATGACGGCAGACCATGGCATGATCGATATCGATCCTAAAACGACGATTTACTTAAATCAAAAGTTCCCTACGCTAGCTCACAAACTCAAAAAAGGGGCCGACGGCTATGTTCTTTCGCCGGCCGGCTCATGCCGCGACTATTTTCTCCATGTGAAGCCGGCCCATATCATGGAGGTGCTCAGTGAACTTAAAGAGGGGCTTCAAGAAATCGCATGGGTCTGTTTGACAGCTGAACTGATCGAAAAGGGATTTTTCGGGCCGCAGGGCCTTTCGCATACGTGCCAGCGGCGTATGGGAGAAATCGCCATCATCGCCCAAGATTCTCATTCGATCTGGTGGTATGAACAGGGCAGATTCGAACAAAACCTCCATGCGATGCATGGAGGCCTGACTCCAGACGAACTGGAGGTTCCTTTTTTATGCCTAAATGTTAAATTTTAGACTTTTTCTTTTCTTGTTTTACCAAACGTTTTTCTTTGATCGACAATTTTGGTTTTTTCTTTTCTTCTTTTTTTGCATCACGGCTTTTTGACATAACATCTCCTTGGGTGACAGTTAAAAAATAATCGATCAGTCGATTATCTGTCGAGATATTTGCAAAAATTACAAACTTTCGGGAAATGGGTGTTTTGATGTAAGAAGAAATTTGAGATGAACATAACCATTGCAGCCTGCGCGCTCTTTTTATTTTCTTCTTTAAATTTAGAAAAAGCGGTGTACCTAAGCGCGAGCGCAGCTCTGGGATCCGTGTCGATGCTGGCCCATGCCGGCGCAAAATTAGCACATCTTATTTTTCGCGAATCGTTTAATGAAAATGAATACCTCCTTTTAAAAGATCTCTGTGAATCTGCAACAAAACATGTTTTTTCCCAGACGCTCAACCCTAAAAATGTACCCCCCTCAGAGCTTTCGTGGCAAGCTAACCACCAGTTTCTTTCTCAAATCCCGGCCGTAACCACCGAAGAAAAAAAACTTCTTGCGTTTCTAAACAACCGGTGGCTTTCAAAATCGACCGGCTTCTTTCCCTCCCTTGTTAATTGGGTCTGTCCCTGCTTTGGCATCGGCCTCCAAGTCAATCCCGAATCGACCAGCCACTACGCAAGAAATCCCCGCAATAAAATCTCTGAAACCTATGAAAAAAAGGTTCGGCTCTGGAAAAAACAGCTCCCTTATCCGCAACATTTTCCTCTGATTTTAACCCGTCCCTTTGACTTAAAGGACTATCTACCCTCGTACCATTGTGTAGCACTAGGCGAAGAGATCGAAGAAATTGTGCAAAAATTAATGGCACCCCACTCAAAAGTCGTGCTGGATTTAACCCAAGTAAACCGGACCGATACCCAAGCTCTTCTACTCAGTGCCTGCACAAAGCATCAGATCGATTTAAACAAGATCGTCTGCGTTCAAAGAGTTCAGCAAGACGCTATCGGGGGACTCTTACTCCTGCCTTTTGAGGGCGCCTCGTCCAGCAAAATCGAGCGCGATCACCGCTTTCTACTCAAATGGGTCTCAACCTTTGGTTTGAGCGCAAATCGGCTCGAGCTGGACCGCTCGTTATTACCTTTGAATGAGGTGTCTAGCAACTCTACAGCGCCGTCTCCTTCAAAAGAATCCTTCCTTTTTCACTTAACCGCATTCAGCAAAAAATGGAACTCCACCCACCCGCAAAAAAACTTGATGGTGCACGGAACGATCCAAACGCTCCAAGGATTAATGAAACGGATCACCGATGAAAAATGGTCCGAGATGATCAACTGCCCCACCCGCTCCGGCATCGTTATGCTCTCTTTTCAAAAGATACAGGAAGATCTCGAACTTTTAGCCCAAGAAGAAGGAGCGCTTTTCTTTGATATCGCATCGCGCCTAGAGCAGATTCATGCGAGCCTCTCAGCACTCTTAGAAATCTTTTCCCCCTACGAATCCCGCGATTTTAATCCCATCTACCAAAATCTGCTCACGATCATTCCTTCGCGCCTCAGCGCCCTCACATCGTGCGGCATCCATGCGTCAGGGATGACAAGCGTTGCCGGCATTTTTAAAGCAACCCAGCGCTCATTGGGTAGAGCCCCGCGCGTTCAGTATGGAGAAAACACCTACTTTGAGTGCATCCATATGGCCGAAGAGGTGGGCGAGACCTCTTTAAACCAAGAAGCCGACCTCCTCATCGCCCAATTTAATCCCGCGCTCAAACGGATCGATCTGAACCCGACCGAATACCGCGTTGAAAACATTGCAGAGGCGGTGCGCCAAGCGTTAAATCCGCATGGGATAACTCTCGCGCTCGATTGCACGCTCGATTTCATCAACTCTTCGAAAGTCAAGGATTTACTTGATGAGTTCCAGGAAGAGATCTTGCAGGGGCGGCTTAACGTGATTTGCTTTAGAAGCGGCCTAAAATTCGATCTTTTTGGCATGGATAACTATTGCGGTGCGCCTTTCTTTATGATCCATAATAACGATCCTAAGTGGGATGCTTTTGATGCGCTTTTAACAGACCCCGTTTTGCAAACCGATAAACTCAGCCAAAATTGGTTTTGCCTCGCCTATGAATATGCCGGTCCCTATCTCGAGCTCTATCGCAAGCAGATTTTTGACAACACCCGCACTCTTTTAAGCAAAATTCCCGAGAGGCTTTTTAACATTCACTCCAAATACCGCGTCGTTTATTGCGACCCGAATGCCGACGCCTCTTTTCTCGATATAAAGATTTCAGGGCCGCATCACCAGATTAAAGGAGCGGCGCTTGTCGGCGGATGCCTCTCCCTCAAACCCATGGAACAGGGACACCCCATTTTTTACCGCCCCAGCTTAGGGTTTTACCATCCCAACTTCACCATGTTGTTTTCTAAAGACAACACCACCGTGCGCCTCACGCTCGGGCTCGATCCTTCCCAGGTCGAAGTCTTTACACACTGCTTTGAGCAGATTGATGCTCTGAATGAAAAACTTGATTGTAGAAAGCTAGCTCCCGCATCAGAGAGTCTTTGACATTTTCGGACTTTCTAAAGCCGTGCTGCTCTTCCGGGTAAATAATCAATTCAGACTTGATCCCTTTTTTTTGAAGGGCGTCGTACATTTTCTGAGCTTGATCTACCGGCACAACGAGGTCTTCGGCCCCTTGGAAAAAAATCACAGGGCAGTGTAACTTTTCAACATGGAAGAGGGGAGACCTCTCATCGTAGAGCGCTTTTGCTTTGGGATAAGGACCGATGAGCTGATCTAAATAACGCGCTTCAAATTTGTGTGTTTCAAAGCTGAGCTGAGCAAGATCGCTGACGCCGTAGTAGCTTGCACCAACCGTAAAAGTATCTCCAAAGGTCAGCGCTGCAAGCGTTGTGTATCCGCCGGCGCTCCCACCGCGGATAGCGATCCGTTTCGGATCGGCTTTTCCCTCTGCAATCAAATACCGGGCTGCCGCCTCACAGTCTTGAACATC
The DNA here is from genome assembly GCA_041487155.1 of Rhabdochlamydiaceae bacterium. Classification (GTDB taxonomy): domain Bacteria; phylum Chlamydiota; class Chlamydiia; order Chlamydiales; family Rhabdochlamydiaceae; genus PALSA-1444. Next base: position 5,485 of record JBGPMV010000051.1, on the reverse strand, counting down.
GACAATGCCCCAGTTGTTTTTAAGAGCGTCTCGATACGCTCTCCCATAACCCGTGCTGCCGCCATAGTTCACATCGACCACCCCAAATCCGCGCGAAGTCCAAAACTGAATTTTTAAATCAAAAACTGGAAAGACCTGAGCCGTCGGCCCTCCATGCGACATGACAATCAAAGGAGCAAGCCTACCTAAAGGATTTTGCCACTCTTTATTCTTGGGAGGGTAATAAATAGCGTGAGCGATGCGTCCCTGATGACTCGGATAAGAAATGAGCTCCGGAAGAGAGAAAGATTCAGGATCGATGTGGGGAAGGGGATTGTGAGCAATCACCGTCAGCTTCTTTGTCCGGCGGTCATACTCCACAATCGATCGATCTTCTGTTGCAGAAGCTGCAATAAAAACCGTTTTATCTTTCGTTGAACGGATCTGCGAGAAATAGGTCCATCGAAAATCGAGCTCTTTCCAGGGAGACAGTTCGGCCATTTTCCACAGGCCGCTCTGCGAGTAGCAGCAGATGATTTGATCTCCTGCAAAAGCATACGTCGACATCCCAAACACCCAGCCCGGCAGGCCAAATTCAGCGTCCATAGGATGGAGCGCATGCCACTTCTCCTCTTCAAACTTATAGAGATTCCACCAGCCTGTCTTATCAGACACACAGTGAAGGACCCCGGCCGGAGACCAGCTCGGCTGAAAAATTGACTCATTTGCGCTGCCGGCGACTTTTTCAGCATTTAAGATTTCTCCATCAATGAGATCTCCCACCCAAAGCTCCGTGCCATCCCACGGCATATTAGGATGATCCCACACGAGATATGCAATGCGCCGCCCATCCGGGCTGATTGCTATCGAAGAGTAAAAATCGCGACCCTTTGCAATCGTGTTAAACTTTTTCGTCTTGAGGTGGAGCGAAAATAGAAAGTTATCATGACCTTTTTCTCCAACGCCGATGAGGTAAGAGTCTGCAATATGAAAGTCTGCCGCCCTGGTGCCAGCAGGAGAAAGAGGCTCCTCATTCAGATAAATCCGCTGATCCTTGTCATTGACATAGTAGACAGCGCCCTCTGATACAGCAAATGCAAGTCCGCCATATTCATGAACTCTCGTTCGGCAGCTCATTTTCTCAGGAGTGCGCTCAACGGTGGTTCCATCCGCCCGTTTTTCCATGACAACAGAGCGACCATTTTCATGCGGGCGCGCCTCATCCCAATAAATCGAGCCGCCGTCCAACACAATCTGGCCGTACTTTTTTTGGCTATGTGTCAGCCATTCAGGAGTAATATGCGACGGCCACTGGCCGCCTAAAGCTGTCTGTTTCATGTTTTTTTAATCATTGATTTTACTAATGGCCCGATGGATTCATTGAACCGATTGGCCGGAACCTTGCGGTACGAGTCCTTAATTTCCTTTTGCAATTCCGTGTCGAATAAAAATGGCCGCAGCAGCGCTTCCAGCTCATCAAAATCTTCGACATAATCTCCGATTCCATACTGAGAAATTAGATCGATATTAGCCTGCTCCCAGCTCAGCACCGTCGAGGTTGCATCGACAAGAATCGGAAGCTTCATCGCCATCGCCTCATTGATAGTCCCGGGTCCTGATTTTGTGATCAATAGATCAGATACCGCCATCAAGTCGGAGACCCGTGTTGTAAATTCCATAACAGTCATCGTATTTGTCGGGTGGAGGACAATCTTTCTTAAATTCTCCGCTAGCTTTGGGTTTTTGCCTGCACAGACAATCAGATGGATGCCGTACTGGTTTTTGCCGATTTTTCGAGCATATTCAAGTGCTTTATTGCCGCCGGCGCCGCCAATCATCACCAAAACAACCGGTTTATCCTTAGGAATTCCAAATTCAGCCCGAATCGACTCTTTATCTTTTGTAGTACAAAAGTCGGTTCGAATCGGCAGACCAATGGTTTCAATGGTTGTATCAGGAATATTGCGCTTCCTGAGCATCTCGCGGGTGCACCATAGATCAGAGCCCACCGTTACCCGGAACGAAGGATGCTGAACGCCCTGGAGTCCATGAACCCACAGCCTCAAATCATTATCTACCGTCACCAGCAGAAAAGGGACCTTCTTTTTTCGAGCCGCTTCGCTTGCCGGATAATTAATAAACGGGATCAAAGACAAAACAAGATCCGGTTTCCTCTCCTTGATATGCTCGTGAATGATTTTTTCGATCTGAGCCTTGCGAGTACGAAACAGTTTAGGCGCCAAGTAGCGAGTGACTAAGTTCAAAGATTGGTTCCAGTCATTTCGGAGCATGAGATTGTAGACTTGCTCACCCGACTTCAACCCCCAAATGCGCAGCTCATCGATCGGATAGACAACCGTCAGGTTGTATTCATCGCCCAGTAAATGATTGAGTGTTTGAGCCGCCGATCGATGGCAGTAGCCCCCGTTACTGCAGAGGATTAAAATATTTTGTTTAACCTCAGAAGCATGTAAATTTAAAACTAGAAAGATCAAAGCCGTAAGCCATTTAACCATCTCCATAAAATATCTCTTTGTTCACATCCGATCAAGTCTTTTAGAAAAATCGGCTTTACGCTATAACAAGATTATCAATGAAAAAGTGGCTTATATCCCTACTTCTGCTGATCGGCTGTTTAACCCTGGTTCCCTCATGCGGGAAGACCGGGACATCTCATATCGTTCTTCACCCGACTAAAACCGGGATCGCGACCGTCCGCTACCATGACGAAAACCGCAACCGGCCCGTGATTACCGAGGTTTGGTATCCCGTCGATGAGTCTACCCCTGCCGATCTCGTCGAAGGGCTGTGGCTCCGATGCGCTGAAGCCCGCGACGCTCCGTTAAAAGCCTCCTCAAAGAAATACCCCCTCGTCCTCATGTCCCATGGCAATTGGGGCGATCGATTGAACAATTCATGGATAGCAGAAACGCTCGCCGCCAACGGCTATATCGTCGCCTCCATGGACCATTACGGCAACACCTGGAACAATAAGATCGCCGAATGCTTCATCAAGATTTGGGACCGGCCCCAAGACGTCAGCTTCGTCATCGATCAAATACTCCAAGACAACCGCTTCGGCCCCCATATTAACAAAGATAAGATCGGCCTCATCGGCTATTCCCTCGGCGGACACACCGCAATCTGGGTGGCCGGAGGAACCGTCAGCAAGTTTGACAAACCCGATATGAAGACCATGCCCGCCGATCAAATCCCTTCCACCGTCAATGACGAAATCATAAACTCCATCGACTTTGGCCCCGCGCTCCATTCCTATAGAGATACCCGTGTCTCGGCCGTCTTTGTCATGGCGCCAGCCCTCGGCTACCTCTTTGACATGGCCAGCTTGCAAAACATCTCAGTTCCCGTCTATATCATCGCTGCAGAAGGGGATAAGACCGTTCCCCTCGAATCCGGCCCCGGCATCCTCGCTTCTAAAATCAACAAAGCAGTCTTGACCCTCATTCCCGGCAGCGCCAGCCACTACGTCTTCCTCAACGAAGTCTCCAAAGGCGGCAAGCTCCTTCTCGATAAGCGCGTAGCCCATGATGCTCCCTCCGTCGACCGCGCTAAAATCCACGACGAAATCAGCTGCACCGCCGTCCAATTTTTCGATAAGCATCTAAAATAGCGTTCCAACCAACTAACCCTCAATGATTTATCCTGTCATTTGACAAATCCGGAGTATACTCCGGAAATGTCAAGCAAATCCGGAGTATACTCCGGAAATGCTAACAAACAGGTTGATTATTTGACAAATCCGGAGTATAATCCAAAGTAAGACTAGGAAACCCGGAGTTAAGCATGTTTTCCCGTTTAAGACATTTTTCCCATAAAAACAGTTTCTTTCTCTTTGGTCCCCGAGGTACAGGAAAAAGCACCTTGCTAGAGGAGAGGTTTGATCCTAATGAATGTCTTTGGCTCGATCTTTTAGACACCTCAGTTGAAGATCAATTTTTTCGCAGTCCCAGCGATTTGTACGCGATCGTAAACGCTCTTCCCAAAAAAATTAAATATGTCATCATTGATGAGATTCAAAAAGTCCCGCAGTTGCTTGATGAGGTCCACCGTCTCATTAAAGAGACGGATAAGATATTTATTTTAACAGGATCAAGCGCACGCAAGCTAAAGCGCGGGGGAGCAAATCTACTTGCTGGAAGGGCCTTTGTCTACCACCTTTTCGCTCTTTCCTGCTTTGAGCTTGGGGCAGAGTTTGATTTAGAAGAAGCGCTGCATTTTGGGACGCTACCCGAGATTTTTAGTAAGGATAACGAAGAAGAAAAAAGTCAGTTTTTGCGCTCTTATGCAGACACTTATCTTAAAGAAGAGATTTCCAATGAGCAAATTGTACGAAGACTTCCACCTTTTCGCCGTTTTCTAGAAGTCGCAGCGCAATGCAATGGTAAAATCATAAATTACGCCAATATTGCAAAAGACGTCGGTGTAGATGACAAAACAATCCGAGAATATTTTGGTATTCTGGAAGATACATTGATTGGGTTTTTTCTAGAGCCTTTTCATAACTCATTTCGCAAGCGCCTCGTTGAAAAACCCAAATTCTATTTTTTTGATCCGGGTGTCGTACGAACTTTATCAAGAAGGCTATCGGCAGATTTGACCCCAAAAACTGCTGCTTATGGCGATGCATTTGAGCATTTTATTATACTCGAGTTTATACGGCTGGCAAGCTACTTTGAGCCCGATTATCGATTTTCTTACATTCGCACAGCCGGTGATGTCGAAATCGATTTAGTCGTTGAAAGACCCGGAAAACCGCTCTTATGTGTAGAAATTAAAAGCTCAAACTCTATCAATGAAAATGACATCGGCTCTTTTGCCCGGATTACAAATGATATCCCAAATTGTGAAGCCGTCGTCTTAAGCCAGGATCGATTTATGAAAAAGTTTGATCACGTTACATGCTATCCCTGGAAGCAAGGTCTTATCGAGATCTTTCCCAAACTGAGTAGCTAACCAGCTCATAAAAATGATACATTTGCGTTAAATGAGCTAAGAAGTAAAATGAAGTTAAGTGGACCGGGCGATCCTAGTCGGCGTTAAACCTCGGAGAATTCCGGGGTTTTTCGCTTTTCGGACAGTGTTGTCTCGGGATTTATCTCCATAGCTTAAGATCCAAGCTTTAAGAGCACAACCATGGAAAGTAATATGAGAAAATCACCTATAGCTGGGCAAACCGTTTTCATTACAGGAGCCTCAAGCGGCATCGGCAAAGCTTGTGCAGAGCAGTTTGCTGCTCTTGGTGTGAACCTCGTCATCGCAGCTAGAAGATTAAATCGGCTACAAAAAAGCGCCAAGGAGCTCTCTTCCAAATATGGAAGTGACACTCCCAAACCCCCTAAAGGGAATGGGCTTCTTGCAAATAACTCTCTCTAAAAGGGCCTGTTGCTTGCGCAACACAGGACTCCTGTTGGCTGCTTTTAGAGAACTTTGCAAAACTACTTTGGCCTGTGTCCAGGCTACTACTACACCGGACAAGCCGAAGCTT
>JBGPMV010000050.1:0-9665 GCA_041487155.1 Rhabdochlamydiaceae bacterium | reverse complement strand
TTTTCGGCGGATAATTTAGAAATCTTCCTGAACGATATTGATCGAAAGTCGTAAGTTGTGCGATAACATAGTAAGTATGAAAAAATTCATCGTCATGTTTCTGATGTTGGCATTCCTTTCGACGTCTACAACAATTGCCAATGATACCATTGAGCAAGGATGGAAAGATGATAACGAAGCGCTTTGGCATACAGGATCAGGAGCTCATGATGGTGCCAGCGCAGCAATCAGCGCCACGATGATCGGCTGGGGCGTGGGGCTTGCAATTGGGATCGCGGTCCTCGTGGCCGTTCTTCATCGCAGCGGCAGCGGGAGTGGGCATAGTCACTGCGGTGGAAATTAAACGTCTTGTTTTTTTACTTTTAGCAATCACATCTCTAGGAGCTAGCGAAACGTGTTTCTTCATTCCCCCCAAAGGATGGGAAATCGCCAATCCTAAAATGCTAGCGCCCAGCGTCCAAATCTGTTTTTTGGGAAAAAGCTCAAAAGGACTTCCTCCGACGATTAATCTAGCGACAGAGGTTGTCAATGTCTCTTTGGAGGCTTATGTCGAAGAGGTCCGAAAAATTCACAAGGCCGACCCCAACTGCCGCTGGAGAGATCTAGGTAAATTCACCGCGCTCATGGGGAGCGGAAGATTAATGGAGCTTGAAACTCCGACGGAGCTTGGACCTGCTCGGATGGTCCAACTGGTCGTGATCAAAGAGAGCGTCGCTTATATTTTAACAGCGGCGGCGCTCAAAGAGGAGTTTTCAATGTACTATAAGACGTTTGATGCAGCGCTTCATTCGCTGCAAGCGTCTTCCAATCTAGTGGAAGCGTATCCCTCTAAAGAACTGAAAGGCTTGGTCGACGCACTTTTTGAGAAAAAAGAGCCTTCCTTGGAATTTGAGGCGATTTGGAAACCTTTTGAAAATAAAATCATCAAGGACTTTACGGAAATGGGTCCCTACTGGCAAATTCTATTACTCAGTGAAATACGAACGCAACTCTTAACCTTGAGGTCAGAATGAAAAAATGGATTGGAATCGTAACAGGCTCTTTATGTGTTTTGTCCTCTTCTCTTATCGCAGATGAGGCTCCAGAGCTTCCAGTACAGCCTGTGGAAGAAGCGGCAGCACCTACACAGCTTGCAGTAGAACCCGCTACAGAATCTGCAGCGCCAGCAGATCTTGGAGATGTGCAGCAAGAGCCTAAGCAAGTGGGTAAAGCCTCTGTTGATGCAACAAACGCAGCTAAAAGCAGCAAGACGACCAAATACGTCCTTGCAGCAGGAGCTGTCGTTATCGGGGTTACAGCACTTATTTTAGTCTCACGGCATCATGGCCGCCACCCATAATTTTTTGAGATGGCTCTCCCTCCTTGTTGTTCTCTGGGGCTGCAGCGCGTCCTCAGAGTGGCAGGTGTCCCATCAAAAAGGGTCTCAAAAAGAGTTTAACTCCGCTAGACTTTCCTATCCGATTCGTGATAAAGTGAATGGTGTTGGGGTTGAAATGGTCTATGTAAAAAATAATCTTAAGACGTATCTTGAGGTCCATTCTCAGACCATCCCTCCCTATAAAAACAATCCTAAAGAGGCTCTTGTCAAGATGACGACCGGCGAAAAAACGATCCATGGCATCGCCCATCGGCACGAAGGGGGACAGCGCGCTACGCTCCCTGCCGATCTCCAAGAAATTTTAGTAGACAGCCTTCGAAAAGGGTCTCCTGTAACGGTCGAGCTCATTGGATACTCGACAACACTTGAGCCTCATGATTTTGCTTTAGCGTATCAAGAGATGCAAAAAGCTCCTATAAACATACCTATTCAACTTCCGTTTAAACTCTAAAGGGCCTTATGAACCAGCTTGAAGAACTTAAGAAAATGACCACCATCGTCTCAGATACCGGCGAGATTGAAGAGATCAAAAAATACCACCCCACCGATGCCACCACCAACCCTTCCTTGATTTTGGCAGCTTCCACTAAACCCGAGTATCAATTCTTGATTGAAGAGGCGCTCTCCTTCGGCCGCAAAAAAGGAAAAAGCCGCATAGAGCAGCTCTCGCATGCCTTTGATAAAGTGTGCGTGAATTTTGGCTTGGAAATCTTAAAAATCGTTCCCGGAAGAGTTTCGACAGAAGTCGATGCGCGCCTCTCGTTTGATATCATCGGCTCGGTGCAAAAAGCCCGCGAGCTGATTTCTCTATATGAGGCTGCCGGCATCGATCGAAAGCGCATCCTAATTAAGCTCGCCTCCACCTGGGAAGGGGCGCAGGCGGCCTTTCATCTGGAAAAAGAAGGCATCCACTGCAATATGACTCTGATGTTCAGCCTCGCGCAAGCCATTGCATGTGCAGATGTCCATGCCACTCTCATCTCCCCTTTTGTCGGCCGTATTCTGGACTGGTACAAAAAAAATGAAGGGAAAGAGTATTCGGGAGCTCACGACCCGGGAGTCATCTCCGTTACAGAGATTTATCACTATTACAAGAAGTTTGGGATCAAGACTCAAATCATGGGAGCGTCGTTTCGCAATAAAGATGAAATCACAGAACTTGCCGGATGCGATCTTTTGACCATCGCTCCCAAACTCTTAGACGAGCTCCGCGCCTGCCAGCTGCCTCTTTCTCGCAAGCTGGATCCTGCCCACTCTCCTAAAATGGATCTTGCGCAGATCAAGGTCGATGAAAAAACGTTCCGCTGGATGCTCTGCGATAATGCGATGGCCGGAGAAAAACTCCATGAAGGGATCCGCAACTTTGCCAAAGACGTTGTCAAATTAGAGCAGCTTCTCTCTAGCCGTCTTTAGATCCAAACCACAAAACGTTGTACAAAATTTTATTATCTCTATAGGCTCTGGGGAAAGTCTATTTTTTAGAGGTTCTATCGATGACAAAGGCCCTTTCAAGCTATTTTTGCTTAACACTTATTTCGTATCTTGCCAGCACATCGATTGCCGAGGCAAGCCACTTTCCAAAAGAAATTATTATCCTCGGCGATAGCTTGTCGGACCAAGGCAATGCACCACCCGCAGATGCCGCCATTATTGCACCTAATGTTGTCACACGTGAATCGCCTATTACTGATGGAACAACTTGGCCTGTTTATTTAGCTGCTAAAATCGGAGCACAGCTGCCGCTCCCGTTCATTCAGGGTGGAACTAATTTTGCTTACGTAGGCGCTCAAACAAAGGGTTTTCCTTCCCCCTTTTATCTGGTTCCTTCGCTGACCACACAGGAACAATCGTTGCTGGCGAAGAATACCAGTCGGCGTACCCCTGTCTTTATCTTCGGGGGAGCCAATGACATTTTTTTTGTTCCAACTCCCGGCCCTGGGGACACAGCCGCTATCAACATCGGAAATATTCTAGACAATTTACATCATAAACATTTTAAAACTCTGATCGTTTTGAATCTTCCTAATATTGGAAAAATTCCCTCTGCGGGAGCAAATGCGGCCTCTTATACAACCAATTCGCTTCTTTTTAATAGCGTTCTCCAGCAGGAATTAAAAAATAAAAATTATCCGGTGATTGCCATTGATCTCTTTAATGTGTTTGAAGAATTGTTTGCTAATCCTGAGTCTTTTGGCCTTAAAAACGCAACGGGCTTTCCAAAATCTGCACCTACTAGCGGTGATCCAACGGCAGGTTTTGTGTTTTGGTATGATGGCACCCATCCCACTGAGGCGACTCATAGATTGATAGCCGATTACCTATTTTCAATCTTGAGCGCGCCCGAGTGCTATGCGACGCTCGCTGAGGTCCCTTTTGGCGTCATGAGAGAGCAGAGAACAACTATTCATCAGCAGCTTGTCCCCGATCAGCCTGTACATGAAAAGTCTCTCTTTTACCCTTTTGTGAGCGGATCCTATACCCCCCTTTTGATTCCACCCATGTCTGATTCGTGCGATGACCATGATATAGATGGAGGTGATGTTACTGCAGGCTTTACCAATCGCATCACCGACTCCTGGACGGTGGGCGCTGCCGGCAGCTATGCGAAAACTTTCTCCAAGTGCCATGAACAGAACAACAAATGTGAATTTGATCTGAAAGCGGGCATTTTATCCGTTTTTGCGGGGTATCAAAAAGAGCATGGATATGTGAATGGGATTTTCAATGTCGCATGGCTAAACTATGATGATGTCAAACGGAAGTTCTTTGTAGGACCTCGCAAAGAACAGACTCATGCAGATACCAAAGGAAAGGACTACGATGCTGAGATATACGGGGCTTATTATATTTGGGCCTATCCTCACTTTAAGACTGGGCCTCTTTTAGATATGAATTATCAGAGGCTATTTGTCGAGGGGTATAAAGAATCGGGAGCCGCTTTCGGAAACATCCGTTATCGAGGCCAGAACAATTCCCTCTTTGCGACGGGACTAGGATGGGAAGCGTTGATAAACTATGATGCTTGGGGAACAAATATCGTTACCGATCTATTTCTCACAGCCAATCGGCAGTGGCTCGGTAAAAAAAGGTATATCCATTTTAATGAACGAAGCCTGCCCGGGACACATGGGACATGGCCCGTAAAGGCACATCGAAACACCTATGCTTCCGGAGGAATCAATTTCAGCACCCTTTTCAAAAATAGGCTGATTTTTTCTCTGGGTTACACCTTTAATGTCGGAACCTTTGAAATGTCAGAGCATTCCCTGACAGCAGGGCTCACTCTCCCTTTGGGCAAGAAAAAAGCGGAGTAAATGCCTCACTACTCAAACCTAGCCAGTCCTTTGGAGCGGCTCTTTTCGAAGGCAAACGCAAAGATGCACATGGCCAGGATTAGGTACACGATGTTTAGAACAAGGCTCCACCAGAAGGCGCTCCATGGAAAGATTTGTAAATGGAGCACGCTGCGCATTCCTTCAAAGACATGGGTTGTTGGAAGAGAGTAGGCGATGGGGTGTAGCCACTCAGGGAGTGCGGAGACGGGGTAATACACAGCGCTGACCGGTGCAAAAAGATAGGCTGTCATCCAAGCCAGCATCTGAAATCTTTGGCCCCAATAAATCACAATGGCGGCGGCTAAAAATCCAATCATCCAGCCGGACATCATTAGTAGAGCTGTGAAGGGAAGAAATGCCCAGCCGATTGTAAAAACATTTAGGGCATAAAGTACATAGACCAAGATAACACCGAATGACAGGGTGATAAAGACTTTGGTAATCGAGAGCATGATGACGCCTACCATCCACTCTCTGAGTTTAAGCGGTGTGGAAAAGAGGTTCACTAAGTTCCGGTTCCAAAATTCTTGGAGAAGGTTGACAGAGATCTCGTAATTTCCGCGCCAGACAATCTGCCAAAAAATGAGCCCTGTCATAATCATGATGGCAATGTTTGAGACTGAGGCATTTGACTGCTGAATCCACACCGTTGTCAGTCCCCATAAGGCGATGTCAATGGCCGGCCAGTAGAGAAGATCCGCGAGCTGATCAAGCTTTGCAAAGAGATAAAAATATCGTAAAAAAACAGCCCAGCATCTTTGAAATTTCATGATCGCCTCACCATCTTAAGAAAATAATCTTCTAGTGTCGGATGATGGATCTTGATCGAGCTAAATGAAATCTCCTGCTTGACGAGCCTTCCTAAGAATTCAGGGATGAATTTTTCTTCCATTTCCACTTCAATCCATCGGCGGTCTGTTTTATACAGGAGTTTTAGGTCTTGTGCAAGCTGGAGGGTCCGTTTCATGCCATCGACAATGATCAGCTCGACTTTGGGGGTAGAAATCGTTTTAATCAGGTTTTCCGGAAGGTCGTTGGCGATAATCTTTCCGTGTTCTAAAAAGAGGATGCGATCGCAAAGCTCTGCAACCTCGTCCATTTTATGCGAGGTAAAGAGCATCGTGGTCCCCTCTTTTTCCCTCTCTTCCATGAGAAACGAACAGACTTCTTTGGCCATATCGGGATCTAAAGAGGCCGTCGGTTCGTCGAGGAGGGCAATTTTGGGTTTCACAAGAAACGCTTTAACCAAGATTAATCTTGTCAATTGACCGGCAGAGAGAGAGTTCACGGTTGACTTGAACCTATTGGCAATCCCAAACCGTTCCAAAAGAGGGGCCTGCCGCCTCTTAATCTCTGCTCCTGTTAGGCCGTATAACCTTCCAAAAACATCTAAATTTTGCTCAATGGTGAGCTTCCAAGGTAAGTTGACATACGTGCTTGCAAAAGAGACATGCTGCAGTATGTCGGATCGATGATCCTTTAGTTCTTTTCCGAAATATTGAATCGATCCGGATGAGTAGGTCAGTGTCCCTAGAAGCATGTGAATCGTGGTTGTCTTCCCGGCTCCATTGGGTCCTAAAAGCCCTAAAATCTCCCCTTCGCCCAAGTCAAACGAGATCCCATCGACGGCAACAACCGGCGGTGATTCGGGGAAAATTTTGGATAACTTCTTTACAACTAAAATGGGACTCATAGGGAGGCCCAAGTATCGCATAGAAAGGGTTATTTCCTCAAATAATTAAAGAGATGCTGGCGCAGGCCAGCATCTCTAGAGGATATTAGTCGGAGAACGCAAATTCGAGGACATCTTCGTCGCTTCGATCGAGATATTTTTTCACACGGTTGTGATACTCGATGAATCCTGTTCCACCGGGGATCATATGACCCATGATGAGGTTGGACTTGAAGTCGAGGAGGAAGTCTGTTTTGCCTTCCGATGCCGCATCGGTGAGGACGCGGGTTGTCTCTTGGAAGGAAGCTGCTGAGACAAACGAGTCGGTTGTCAAAGAGGCTTTTGTAATTCCAAGAAGCACGGGTGAGGCTGTCGCAGGCTTTCCGCCTTCACTGACGGCTTTGCGGTTTTGGTTATGGAAGTTTTTGCGATCGATATCTTCGCCGTAGAGGAAGATCGTATCACCGGGATCGGAGATGCGAACTTTTTGGAGCATCTGGCGGACGATGATTTCGATGTGCTTGTCGTTAATGTCAACCCCTTGGAGGCGGTAGACTTCTTGGACTTGGTTCACGAGATATTTTTGAAGTTCACGTACTCCGCAAATCTCTAAAATCTCTTGTGGAACGACGAGTCCATCGGTAAGCTGCTGTCCTTTGATGACGCTGTCGCCTTTTTGGACGATCAAGTGTTTTGTAAGAGGGATGAGATGTTCTTCTTCCATGCCTGTTTCATCATCACGTACGACGACGATGCGTTTGTTTTTCTGAACGCCGCGGAAGTCGACAACTCCATCGATCTTCGCAATCACTGCTGGATCTTTTGGACGGCGTGCTTCGACAAGTTCTGCCACGCGAGGAAGACCTCCCGTGATGTCTTTTGTCTTGATAGCGCCGCGAGGAAGACGGGCAAGCAAGGTTCCGGCTGCGACATACTGTCCTTCTTGAACAGAGATGAAGGCGCCAGACGGGATCGCGTAGGCTCCGACGAGTTCATTAAACTCTTTGTCGGAGTAGATCATGATTTGAGGATGGAGTTCTCCGCGGTGCTGTTTTACAATCAGCTCGGTTTGACCGGTCTGTTTGTTCATATCGCGCTGGGTAGAAATTCCTTCCACGAGGTCTTCGTATTTGACGTAGCCTGGGCGTTCGCAAATAATTGGAATATTATGCTGCTCCCACTGGGCAATTTTTACTCGTTTATGGACTTTTGCTCCGTCTGCTAAGAGAATGCGTGTTCCAAGTTCGATGTTGAACGTTTGGAGCGGCTCAATCGATTTGGTGGAGAGGAGTTTTTTCGACTCTTCTAGCGGACGTCCTTCATCGCGGACGATGTGGAGGAGGCCGTTTTTGTTGAGTGCGATCCAAATGCCTTCTTCGTTCTGAACGGTGCGGATGTTCTCGTAGACGAGGACTCCTTCGAATTCAGTGACGAGCTCAGGACTGAGGGCAGCTGACGCGATACCTCCCAAGTGGAACGTTCTCATCGTGAGCTGCGTTCCAGGCTCCCCGATCGACTGGGCTGCGATAATGCCGACGGCTTCTCCCATGCCGACGAGGCTTCCGTTGGCGAGGTTAAGGCCGTAGCACTTCATGCACACGCCTCGTTTAGACTCGCAGGTGAGCGTCGAGCGGATACGGACGACATCGATACCGGCATCGTCTATGGCTTCTGATTGTTTTGCAGTCAGGCAGTCGCCTGCTTTTGCTAAGAGTTTCGTTCTATCGCCGGGAAGGTAGATATCGTCGCAGATGCTGCGGCCGAAAATACGGTCGCGGAGCGGGAGGAGTTCTTCTTGTCCTTGCTTGATAGCGCTGACCTCAATTCCATTGAGGGTGCCGCAATCTTGATCGGTGATGATCACATCTTGCGCAACGTCAACGAGGCGGCGTGTCAGGTAACCGGAGTCGGCTGTTTTAAGCGCGGTATCGGCAAGACCTTTACGGGCTCCGTGAGAGGAGATGAAGTATTCAAGAACGGATAGTCCTTCGCGGAAGTTAGAGGTAATCGGAGATTCAATAATCTCTCCGGATGGTTTTGCCATCAGTCCGCGGAGGGCGCCGAGCTGTTTAACCTGCGATTTGTTACCGCGGGCGCCGGAATCCATCATGAGGAAGAGCGGGTTAAGCTCTACGCCATTGGGCTGGCTGATGAGTTTGAACAGCTCTTCTGAGAGGGAGTCTGTCACTTCAGTCCAGATGCTGATGATCTTGGATTTACGTTCGCCGTCGGTAATGACGCCGTCTTCGTACTGCTTGCGCACCACTTCAATGCGGGCGAGCGCTGCATCGATCACTTGTTGTTTGTTTGCAGGGACTCGAACGTCTTTAACAGCCATTGAGAGGGCCGATTTTGTCGCCTCTTTAAAGCCGAGGTTCTTGAGGTTGTCTAAAAATTGAACGGTGACTTCCAGGCCTACTTTTTTGTAGGTTTCTAAAATGAGCTCGGAAAGTTTTTTCTTGCGGAGCGCATAGTTTTGGAACCCAAGTTCTTTTGGAACGATCGTATTGAAAATAACACGGCCGGGTGTTGTCTCAATGATTCCCGAAGGAAGTCTGACTTTAATCTTCTCGTGGATATGAAGGCCGCGTCCGAGATCATCTGCTCTTGCGCCTTCTTTTTTATCGTCGAGACGGTTGAAGCTGCAGCCTCCGTAAAGAGCCATGAGCACTTCTTCTGTGCTGCCGAACAGCTTTGTTTTCTTTCCATGCTCTTCAGGCGAGAAAAGAGGATCGTGCATGATGTAGTACAGTCCCAAGATCATATCTTGAGAAGGCACAGTCACCGGTTTACCAGAGGACGGCAGGAAGATGTTATCCGGAGCCATCATCAGGGTTTTAGCTTCGATCTGCGCTTCTATAGAAAGAGGGATGTGAACAGCCATTTGGTCACCGTCGAAGTCGGCGTTGAACGCGGTACAAACCAGCGGATGGATGCGGATCGCTTTACCTTCGATGAGGGTCGGCTCAAACGCTTGAATCCCGAGTCTGTGGAGCGTCGGTGCGCGGTTCAGAAGAACGGGGTGTCCTTTGATGATCTCATCAAGAACGTCCCAGACTTCCGGCGCTTGCCGCTGGATCATTTTCTTCGCGGAGCGGATCGTATAAACATAGCCGAGGTCTTTAAGTCGTTTTACGATGAACGGTTCAAAGAGCTCGAGCGCCATTTGTTTTGGAAGACCGCATTGGTTGAACTTGAGTTCGGGACCGACGACGATCACGGAACGGCCTGAATAGTCAACCCGTTTTCCGAGGAGGTTCTGGCGAAAGCGTCCTTGTTT